>CABPXX010000171.1 GCA_902461475.1 uncultured Eubacteriales bacterium
CACCAACTGGATGGAGAACGTCCACGACTGGTGTATCTCCCGTCAGCTGTGGTGGGGCCACCAGATTCCCGCCTGGACCTGCGCCGAGTGCGGCCACATCACCGTGTCCGAGACCGACCCCACCGAGTGCGAGCACTGCCACTCCAAGCACATCACTCAGGAAGAGGACGTGCTGGACACCTGGTTCTCCTCCGCCCTGTGGCCCTTCTCCACCCTGGGCTGGCCCGACGAGAACAGCGAGGACTTCCGGTATTTCTTCCCCACCGACGTGCTGGTCACCGGCTACGACATCATCTTCTTCTGGGTGGCCCGGATGATCTTCTCCGGCTGCGCCCACACCGGCAAAACTCCCTTCCACACCGTGTTCATTCACGGCCTGGTGCGGGACGACAAGGGCCGCAAGATGTCCAAGAGCCTGGGCAACGGCATCGACCCCCTTGAGATGGCGGAGAAGTACGGCGCCGACGCCCTGCGCTTCAACCTCATCACCGGCAACAGCCCCGGCAATGACATGCGCTTCTACGTGGAGAAGTGCGAGGCCATGCGCAACTTCGCCAACAAGATTTGGAATGCCAGCCGCTTCGTGATGATGAACCTGACCATCACCGAGAACCAGCTGCCCGACACCCTGGAGCCGGAGGACAAGTGGATTCTCTGCCGCCTGGGCGAGGTCATCAACGAGGTCACTGAAAACATGGAGGCCTATGAGCTGGGCGTAGCCTCCGCCAAGGTCTACGACTTTATCTGGAGCGACTACTGCGACTGGTATATCGAGCTGACCAAGGCCCGCCTCCAGGGCGAGGACGAGGCCGCCAAAGTGCAGGCCCAGCAGGTGCTGGTGTACGTGCTCACCGAGACCCTCAAGCTCCTCCATCCCTTCATGCCCTTCATCACCGAGGAGATCTGGCAGGCTCTGCCCCACGAGGGCGACTTCCTCATGCTCCAGTCCTGGCCCAAGGCTGACCCCGCCTGGGCAGATGTGAAGGCCAAAGAGTCCATGGAGGCTGTCATGGATGTCATCCGTGCCATCCGCGCCCGCCGCTCCGAGATGAACGTGCCCCCCTCCAAGAAGGCCGCTCTCACCATCGTCACCAACGAGGCGGATATCTTCGCCTCCGGCGAGGCTCACCTGAAACGTCTGGCCTGGTGCTCCTCTGTCACCGTCCAGAAAGAGGACCTCACCGACACCGCCGGCATGGTGTGCGACATCACCCACATGGCCAAGCTGTATATGCCTCTGGCCGAGCTGGTGGACCTGGCCAAGGAGAAGGCCCGCCTGGAGAAGGACCTGGGCAAGAAGCAGGGCGAGCTCAAGGGCCTGGAAGGCAAGCTGTCCAACCCTGGCTTCTTGAACAAGGCCCCCGATCACGTGGTGGCCGCCGAGAAGGACCGGGCTGAGAAGCTGAAGGTGCTCATTGCCAAGATTGAAGAGCAGCTCAGCGCAATGAACTAAATTTTTCTTCCCCATTCCGGGGTGTGCGTGGCACACCCCGGAATTTTTTTGCTTTTTGGCAGGCTTCGCCACGGTTCCCGTCCCATGCCGGATATAATGAGAACAATCTCAGTTCAGGAGGACAAGCCATGCCCATTACCATTGACAAGCAAAACGGGGCCACCGTCATCTCCGTCCGCGGTGAGATCGACCATCACAGCGCCCGTACCATTATGGAAAACATCGACCACACCATCTCTTCTGCCCTTCCCATGCGCCTGGTGCTGGACCTGTCCAGCGTCACCTTCATGGACAGCTCCGGCATCGCCGTCCTGCTCCGTGCCCTCAGACAGATGGACCAGCTGGGCGGAAATCTGCGGGTGGTGGGGATTCCGCCCCAGCCCCGCCGGGTGCTGGACGCCGCCGGAATCGGACGGCTCATCACATTGGAATAAGGAGGGCTACATAGTGAAAGCTTTGGATCAGACCACCGTGGTGTTCACCTCCCGGTCCGCCAATGAGGGCTTTGCCCGGGCGGTGGCGGCCTGCTTTGCCACCCAGCTGGACCCCACTCTGGATGAAATTGCCGACATCAAAACCGCCGTGTCTGAGGCGGTGACCAACGCCATCGTCCACGCCTACCCCAACACCCTGGGGAAGATCACCATGCGCATGCGGCTGCTGGAGGATCTCCAGCTGGAAATTCAAATCAAGGACGGCGGCGTGGGGATTCCCGATGTGGAGCAGGCCCGCACACCTCTATTCACCACTGGAAATGAGGAGCGCTCCGGCATGGGCTTTACCATCATGGAGAGCTTTATGGACACGGTGAAGGTGCGCTCCACCGTGGGCAAAGGCACCACCGTCACCATGCGCCGTCGCATCGCCCGCCGGGTGGGTGGAGGTCAATGAACAGCCTGGACACCCTCTCTCTGCTGGATGCCGCCCAGGGCGGGGACAACGACGCCTGTGAGCGGCTACTGCTGGAAAAAAGCGGCCTCATCTGGTCGGTGGCCCGCCGCTACTATGGCCGAGGGGTGGACCCGGAGGACCTGTATCAGCTGGGCTGCCTTGGTTTTCTCAAGGCGGTGCGGGGGTTCGACACCAGATATGGCACCCAGTTCTCCACCTACGCGGTACCCAAGATCGCCGGGGAGATCCGCCGCTTCCTCCGGGACGATGGCTCGGTGAAGGTCAGCCGCGGCATCAAGGAGCGGGCCATGGCCCTGCGCCAGTGTCGCCAGGACCTGTACCACCGCCTGGGCCGGGACCCCACCGTGGGGGAACTGGCCCAGGCCACCGGACTGGAGCCGGAAGACCAGCGGAAGAACCCCGCCCCAGCCGAGACCGCCACCCTCTCGGTGGCCTCCCTCCAGAGCCAGACGGGAGAGGACGGCTTCACCCTGGAGTCCATTCTGGGCTGCGACGGCATGGAAGAGGAAGTGGTGGAGCGGCTGGCCCTGCGCCAGGCCATTGACGCACTGCCGGACCGGGAGCGAAAGGTCATCCTGCTGCGCTTCTACAAAAATCTCACCCAGGAGCGCACCGCCCGGATTTTGGGGGTCAGCCAGGTCCAAATCTCCCGCATGGAGCGGCGGGCCATCGGGCACCTGCGGGAGTGGCTCACTGAAGAGTCCTTGCCAACCACCGTGGGATAGTCTATAATAATGTCTGTTAAATAAACCGCTAAGCGGTTTATTTGTGCGGCTAAGTCCGCACAATTTCACAAAAACAGCGTCTCTTAGCTGTTTTGTGAAATGCAGACATTGTTACAATGCGTATTTTCACTGGAACGTCGAGACGTTCCAGTGAAAGGCGTATGGGTTTTGGTCAATATTGTCCAAAACCCATACACCTGAACAAAGCCAATCGGCCTCACAAGCCTTGGTATGAAAATCCTGTGGCTTTATTCAGTACGCATTATAATAAATCCAGTCTATCCCAAGGAAGAGGTGTGGGTTCCCATGCAAAATACCCTCTACGTGGTGGTCCCCTGCTACAACGAGCAGGAGGTACTGCCCGAAACCGCACGGCGGCTGCGGGACAAGCTGCAACACCTGATGAATCGTGGCCGAATCGGACATCCCCTATGAGCTGCTCTTTGTCAACGACGGCTCCCGGGACGGAACCTGGGAGATCATTGAACGGCTGCACATCGGAAATCATCTCTTTTCCGGCCTCAACCTCAGCCGCAACCGAGGCCACCAGAACGCCCTGCTGGCTGGTCTGATGTACGCCAAAGACCGGGCAGACATGTCCATCTCCATGGATGCCGACCTGCAAGACGACATCGACGCCGTGGACGAAATGGTGGACAAGTACCTGGAAGGGGTGGACATCGTGTACGGTGTGCGCTCCAGCCGTGAGCGGGACACCTTCTTTAAGCGCACCACCGCCGAAGCCTTCTACCGCCTTATGAACGCCCTGGGGGCGGAGACGGTGTTCAACCACGCCGACTACCGCCTCATGTCCCGGCGGGCCCTGGAAGGGCTGTCCCAGTTCCGGGAAGTCAACCTGTTTTTGCGGGGTATCGTCCCCATGATTGGCTACCGCACCGATGTAGTCACCTACGAGCGGGGCGAGCGGTTTGCCGGGGAGAGCAAGTACCCGCTGAAAAAAATGCTGGCCTTCGCTCTGGAGGGCATCACCTCCCTGTCGGTGAAGCCCCTGCGCCTCATCACCGGGCTGGGATTTTTCGTCTTTCTCGTCTCCCTGTTTATGATTCTCTACAACATCATCCGCTGGGTCACGGGCAACACCGTCACGGGCTGGGCCAGCCTATCCTGCTCGGTATGGCTCATCGGCGGGATCCTTTTTCTCTCTCTTGGGGGTCAGATCCTTG
>CABPXX010000172.1 GCA_902461475.1 uncultured Eubacteriales bacterium
CCAGAAAGTCACCAAAGACCGCCAAAGGCGGGGCCTTCCCCCGCCTTTTGGAATCCACCCCACCGGTACTGGGCGGAGGGTGCATCGTTCCATGTTCGGCCCTTGGCCCGGTTGGGTCACATAGACGGCATGGAAAACCCATAGGAAGTGCCAGCTTCTTTGGAAAATTGTACTTCGATTGCCAGGGCCTTACCCTGGTGAGCCGCTGTTCCCAGCGGTCGGAAGCCAGGCTCCCGGCGGCGGGGACGCCGCTTCCCCAGGGTAGGCCCGGACGTGGAAACCACCCAGCCATAGGGCCAGTTGCCCAGGGTATCCTGGTGTGGTGGCAGTGACAGGAGCCACAGCAAGAGTGACGGGCCGAACCTAGGTTGGACGCATTCCCAGCCTCGTCCCCCAAGGGAGGTCCTTAGGGGGGAACGCCCTAAGCGGGTTTTGGTTCCTTTTGCCCGCTCAAAAGGAACCCCCAGCGGGTAGCGTCCCCACCAGGCTGGCAAACGGGAAACATGGGCGGTTAGACCGACACCCCCTCCCTTTGCATAAGGGGGTCTTTTTGTTTCCCCCTTGACAATGCGTCTCCCCTGTGATACTCTAACTGTACTAGGACAGCTAGTATAGTTCATACAGCTGAGAAAGGCGGTGAAGGCGGTGTTACATCTCAACTACCGAGACGGGCGGCCCATCTACGAACAGGTAAAGGAGGGGCTGCGGCAACTGGTGATCTCCGGGGCCATTCGCCCGGGGGATAAGCTGCCCTCGGTGCGGTCCATGGCGGCCCAGCTGGCCATCAACCCCAACACCATTCAAAAAGCCTACGAGGCGTTGGAGCAGGAGGGGTACGTGTACTCCATCCCCGGCAAAGGCAGCTTTGCCGCCGACCGCTCCGAGGTGGAGGACAAACGGCGGGAGGAATTGCTCGCCCAGCTATCCAAGGTGTTCCAGGAGCTGCGGTTTCTGGGGGTCACCGATGAGGAGATTTCCGCAGCGTGCGGACGGAAGGAGGAAGCCCCATGATTGAGGCAAAAGCAGTGAGCAAATCCTTTGATGGATTTCTCGCTTTGAACGATTTGGACATGACGGTGCCCAAAGGCTCCATCTACGGCCTGGTGGGCCCCAACGGGGCGGGCAAATCCACCATTCTCCGCCACCTGTGCGGAGTATACCGCCCGGACAGCGGTGTCATCACCATTGAGGGCCAACCCGTATACGAAAACCCCACCATCAAAGAGCGTATGGTGGTGATTCCCGACGATGTGTACTACTACGGCTCGGCCTCGGTGCGGGAGATGATGAAGTTCTACCGGGGCGTGTACCCCACCTTCTCGATGGAGCGGTTTGAAAAGCTGGCGGAGGCCTTCCCCGAGGTGGACGCCAAGCGGCCCATCCGCCGCATGTCCAAGGGCATGCAGAAGCAGGCGGCCTTCTGGCTGGCCATGAGCTGCTGCCCGGACTATCTGCTGCTGGATGAGCCGGTGGACGGCCTGGACCCGGTTATGCGCCGTCAGGTGTGGTCCCTCCTGATGGGAGACGTGGCAGAGCGGGGCACCACGGTGCTGGTGTCCTCCCACAACCTGCGGGAGCTGGAGGACGTGTGCGACCACGTGGGTATTCTCAGCCACGGACAGGTGGTCATTGAGCGGTCCCTATCCCAGCTCCAGGGCACCACCGCAAAATTGCAGGTGGCCTTCCCCGACGGGGTGCAGCCTGGGCTGCCCCAGGGGATGGAGGTGCTCCACCAGTCCCAGTTGGGCCGGGTATACACCTACATTGTCCGGGGCCGTGCAGAAGAGGTACAGCAGCAGGTGGCAGCCGTCCACCCCCTGTTTGTGGAGGCGCTGCCTTTGAGTTTGGAAGAGATCTTTATCTATGAGATGGGAGGGAACGACTATGCGGTGCGGGACATCGTTTTATAATGGGACCTTGGGCAAACAGCTCACCCTGCGGTTTTGGCCGCTGATTGCCCTGTATTCGGTCATTTGGGCCATGTCTCTTCCCTTTGTGGCCATCACTGCGCCCAATCCCCGCACCGATTATTGGGAGACCGCCGAGACCATTCTCTCCAATGTGGGATACATTTTCCAGTGGGTCACCCTGCTCCTGGCTGTGGGCTTTGGGGTACTGGTGGCTATGGCAGTATGCAGCCACCTGTATTCCACCCGCTCGGCCAACTTTACCGCTGCCCTGCCCCCCAAGCGCACCGCCATGTTTGCCACCCATTACCTCACGGGTCTTCTGTGGCTGGTGGTGCCCTTCCTGGTCATGGCCGCCATCGCCATGGGTATCTACCAGTTTAAACTTCAGGATTTCGCCGCCGTATTCCAGGTCTTTGGGCCGGGAATGGCTTCCAGCGTAGGCGTCCTGCTGTTTTTCTACTCCTTCGCTGTGCTGTGCGGCATGCTCACTGGGCATCTGCTGGCTCTGCCCGCCTTTTACGCCATTTTCAACGGCCTAGTGGGTGGAATTTGGACGCTGCTCACCGCCATCTTCCAGGAGTTCTACTATGGCTACCCCGGCAGCGTCGCTACTGTCCCTGCCTGGGTGTCCTGGTGCACCCCCGCCCTTCACATTTTCCGCCAAGGTCGCATGTCCGATGGGAACTACCCCCTGGTGGCAGCTATCTACGCTGGGGTGGGCGTCCTCATGGCCCTGGGGGCCTGGCTGCTCTACGGCAAGCGGCCCATGGAGCGGGCCGGGGACGTGGTGATCTGGGCGGGTCTGCGCCCGGTGTTCCGCTACGGTGTGGCCCTCTGCTCCGGTCTGGCCCTGGGCTCCCTCACCCGCATCGTGCTGAATCTGGGCCCCCTGGGGCTGGCGGTGTCCGCCATTCTGTGGGGCGTAGCGGGCTGCTTTGTGGCCCAGATGTTCCTCACCAAGTCGGTGCGGGTGCTGCGGTATTGGAAAGGCGCCGGCGCCGTGGCCCTGTCCTTTGCCGCCCTGTTCGGAGTGATTCAGCTGGACCTCACCGGGTACGAGACCCGGGTGCCGGACCCGGATAACGTGGTGTCTGTCTCCATCTCAGGGCTGGACAGCCTCCCCCGGGACACTGCCTCCAGCTTCCTGCACATCTCCACCAGCGACTCGGAGTCCATTTCCCTCGTCACCCAACTGCACCAGCAGCTGGTGGACCAGTTTGACACCAACCACTTCGACTGGTCCTGCAATTCTTCCACCACCCTGGACCTCACCTACACCCTGGCCAATGGGACCCGGATTTCCCGCTCCTATCTCGTGCCCCTGTACGTGGAGGAGGAGAGCCAGCCCGGCACCATCACCTACTTGGCCCATGAGATCGTCAACAACCGCGATTTGATGCTTCAGTCCTACCTCTTCCCGCAAATGGAGAAGAACGGGTATCGGCTCACCGGCGCAGAGCTGTATGAGGAGTATGATGTCGATTCCTCCAGCCTGTCCGCCTCGGAGGCCCGCAAAGTCTACAAGGCAGTCCTCCAGGATATTCAGGAGGGCAATCTGCCCCACGGTCTGTTTGAGTACGACAATATCGTGACGCGCCTGGACCTCCGCTGGATCAGTCCTGACATCAACAGCGCTTCGTATTATGGCACCACTGCCTCCGACATTTATTATATTAATGTGTGCCTCACCGAACAGGCGGAGCATACCCTGAAGGTATTGGAGGAATTGGGGTACTAATTCTCCACAAAAGCAGCCCTGTTAAAGGTACGACCATGGATTAAAATATCATCCACAACGTGCTATAGTGGCACACTGCAAAACATCAACTTAAGAAATCAGCCCCGGGAACATGTCTGGTTGACATTTTTCCGGGGCTGGAGTACAATGCAAATAGATAAGGGTGCTACCGGCAGACGGCTAGCCCCCAAGCTGCTTAAGAAGTAACCGCGAGCCGGGAAGCAGGGCGGTTACTTCTTTTTACTTTTGGCAACAACATACAAAAGCATCTGCGGCACTTTGCGGAATCTATGCGCCATAATTTCGTTGTGTCCCCCCGGCAATACATCCAGTATTCCCGGGAGTCCACGCCTCATCCTGACACATATCTTCTCACAAATTGCTCTTGCTGTTTTGTGTGATGCTGCCATGGTTTCACCCAAACCATCGTTTTTCTTTCCATTATGAGGAGGGCCACGCCATGACACCCAAGGAAGAATTTCTGGAGCTCTTTCAAACCCACATTCACCGGGAAGGTTCCGCCGAGTTGCTGGACTACCTTTTAAATAAGAGTGACTTTTTCACCGCCCCCGCCTCCGCCCGCTTCCACGGCTCCTATGTGGGTGGGCTGTGCGAGC
>CABPXX010000173.1 GCA_902461475.1 uncultured Eubacteriales bacterium
TGGAGGACGGTGTACACCACCTCCAGGGCGGGCCGCCCGGTCTGGGGCTGGATGTCCACGGGGATGCCGCGGCCGTTGTCGGTGACCCGGATGACGTCGCCGTCCAGAATCTCCACGGTGATGGTGTCGCAGTACCCGGCCAGGGCCTCGTCGATGGCGTTGTCCACGATCTCATACACCAGGTGGTGGAGACCGGAGGACGAGGTGGAGCCGATGTACATGCCCGGTCGCTTGCGGACCGCCTCCAGCCCCTCCAGGACCTGAATCTCGGACGCGCCGTACTCGTGCTCCACGGCGGTGGGGCTGTGTTCCATATGTTCTGACATTGCTAGTTCCTCCCGAAAAACGTTCAGTGGTTATGACAAACTGTCCCAGGGACAGTACCTATATTCCAAATTGGTGCCGCGTGAGCGGCACACCATCCTTTTTCACTCTTCACTGGCCTTGATGGCCCACGGGCTGCTCTCCGCCCTCTTTGCCAGGGTGGTGGCGCTAAATTGGGAGAGAAACACCACTTCCTCCCCCTCCTCCGTCTCACACAGGATGAAGGAGCGAGGCAGGTCTTCTCCCACAAAGATCACCCGTCCCTCCTCCTCGGCCCGGTCCAAAAAGGTCCGGGTGCGGTGGGACCAGGTGGTGTTGTCCAAGTCAAAGATGCCCACCAGGTCCTCCTCGGGCACCATGACTTGTTGTCCCATATACAGATACACAGCCCTTACTCCTCCTGTAATGCCCCTTGGCAGATGTGAAACACCTTGCCCTGCTCCAAAAGCTCCTCCTTCTCCACCTCACAGCAGGTGATAAACACCTGGCCCGTGGGGATGCGGTTGAGGACAAACTCCTGCCGCCGCCGGTCCAGCTCCGAGAGCACGTCGTCCAGCAACAGGACTGGCCATTGCCCGGTGTCCTGGAACATGATGTCCCGAGCCGCCAGCTTCAAAGCCAGGGCGGCGGTGCGGGTCTGCCCCTGAGAGGCAAAACCCTTGGCGGACTGGCCGTTGATGTCCAGCACCAGGTCGTCCTTGTGGGGCCCGGACAGACAGCTGCGGCTGTGAATCTCCGCCTTTTTGTGGCGCTCCATGTGGTCCAGCAGCTGCTCCAAAATCACTTTTGGGGCGGCTAAGGGGTCGGTGACGGTGGACACGGTGTGATAGTTTAGGTCCAGCACCTCCCCGCCCCCGGAACAGTCGGCGTGGATGGCGGGGGCGGTCTCCTGGAGCCTGCGGACAAAGTGGGCCCGGTAGTGAATTAAAATGGCCCCATACTCCGCCATCTGCTGGGAAAAGGCGTCCAGGGCGTACATCATCGAGGGCTTCTCCCCGCAGTCCCGCAAAATCCGGGTCTTGTGCTCCCAAAGCCTCCGATAGTTGGACAGGGCCATGGCGTACCGGGGGCGCAGCTGGCAGATGCAGTCGTTTAAAAACCGACGCCGCACCCCGGCCCCCTCCCGGATGAGGTGTAGGTCCTCCGGGCAGAAGAGCACCGAGGGCAGCAGCCCCGACAGCTCCCCCAGGGTCTTGAGCCCCACCCCGTTGCAGGTAAACTTCCGCCGGGCCCCCACAGGCAGCTGGGCGTCCAGCACCAGCTCCCGCTGGCCATTCCACAGCTTTCCCGTCACCCGGGCCCGGTCACAGCCAAACTGCACCAGCTCCCGGTGGTTCCGCGCCCGGTGGGACCCGCCCGAGGAGAGATAGCCGATGGCCTCCAACAGATTGGTCTTGCCCTGGGCATTTTCCCCCACGATGACGTTGACGCCCCCGTAGAAGTCCGCCTCCAGGTGGGTGTAGTTGCGGAAGTGCTCTAAGGTGAGCCGCTGGACGGTCATTCCACCGTCAGCTCCAGCTGAGCGTCCACCTCCACCACGTCGCCGGGGCGGATTTTCTTGCCCCGCATGGTGCAGGTCTCGCCGTTGACCTTCACCAGACCGTCCTGGACGATCTGCTTGGCCTCACCGCCGGTGGCCACGGCGTTGGCAAACTTCAAAAGAGAGTCCAGCTTGATGAACTCGGTGGTAATCTGAATGGTATCCTTTTGCATACATGCCTCCTTGCAGGGCCTTAGCCCTGCCCCTCTTGAACGGAAAATCTCTCGTTCCAAATTGAAAATAAATATACACGAATCGATGTATATTTATTCGCCCGCTTTCAGCCGCACCGGCAGGATCATATACAGGAAGTTATCAGGCTCCCCGTCCTTGGGCAGCAGCAGGCAGGGAGAAGTGGGGGTACCCAGCTCCATGCGCACCTCCTGGGCGGGGGCGGCCTTCACCGCTTCCATTAAATACCGGTTGTTGAAGCCGATCTCCAGCCCCTGGCCGTCTCCGGCGATGGGGCAGCGGTCAAAGGCGGAGCCGATGGCGGTTCTGGAAGAAATGGCCAGAGAGCCGTCCTCAAATTTGCACCGCAGGGGGCTCTTCAGCTTATCATTGATAATGAGAGAGGCGCGGTCAATGGACAATTGCAGCATAGAAGTGTCCACATACAGGGAAATTGGGTTATTTTGGGGGATGGTCTGGCGATAATTGAGGAATTCGCCCTCCAGACGCCGGGACACCAGCAGGGTCTGACCCACCTGGAAGGTGACGTGTCGGTCACCCAGGGTGACGATCACCTCGTCGTCGCAGTCGGCGCAGATGCGCTCCACTTCGGTCAAAGCGTTACCAGGAACCACAAAAGAGAAGGTATTCATGCCAAATTTGCGGATAAAAGTTTCTCTTCTCAGGGCCAGGCGGTAGCCGTCCACTGCCACCAGGGTCAGGGTGGTGTCCTCCACTTCAAAGAGGGCGCCGGTGTGGACGGGCCGGGACTCGTTGGTGCTCACGGCAAAGAGCACCTGGGAGAGCATGGACCGGAGGGCGGACTGGGTCAGGGTGACGGAACTGCCGTCATCCACGGCGGGCAGTTCGGGAAATTCGTCGGCGGGGCTGCCCATGATGTCAAACGAGGTGGGTCCACAGGCAATGTGGACGGAATTTCCCTCGGTGGACACGGTGATCATGTCGTCGGGCAGCTTTCGGATGATCTCACCAAACAGTCTTGCCGACAAAATCAGAGAACCGGGCTGGGTGACCTGGGCGTCCACTCGGGTGATGATGCCGGTTTCCAAATTGTATCCAGACAGGCGCAGACCTTCGGTGGAGGCCTCCACTAAGATGCCTTCCAGAGCAGAAATGGTGCTTTTGGTGGCGACCACTCGCCCTGCGATCAATACTGCTGACTGTAAAATGGCTTTTTCACAGGAAAATTTCATGGTGTGCATCCTTTCTCGTTTCCCCACCAAAAAGAGAGGAAAGGTTAAAAAAAATCGTAGTAGGCAGTAGGGGGTGCGGAAGCTGTGGAGATTTCCACAACGCTTACGGCCTCAAGGGTTTCCGGGTTTTGAAAACTTCCACACAGCTTCCACAGCCTTCATAGGGGACCATGGGGCACAGGGGACCTCCACAGCCTTCCACACCACAGTCCGCAAGATTGTGGAAAACTCGGTTGAAGTTGTGGAAGCTGAATTCCATGCCATGCACGCATGTCATGGGGGGGGTTGCAGACCGCTGCGTCGCACTCGCCTACGCTCGCACGCTTGCGGTCTGAGAGGTGCATTTTCCCATGCACATGTCCTGGGAAAATACGAGATTTCAATTTATTTTCCCGCCTGCGGGCGGAAAAACTCTGCCGAGGGCTTTTTGTCCGATTCACCAGGCCGAATTGACAGCGTTGGTGATGTCTCGGATGATTTCGGTGAGCTCGGGCTGCTCTTTCATCATCTTCTCCACCCGGTTGATGGAGTTGAGGACGGTGGAGTGGTGACGGCCGCCGAACTGCTGGCCGATCTCCGCCAGAGACAGCTGGGTCATCTCACGAATAATATACATAGCCACGTTACGGGCGGTGGTGATCTCCTTGTTCTGGCTCTGGCCCCGCAGGGCATCGCTGTCCAGCTCGTAGAACCGGGCCACCTCCTGGATGATGGTCTCCGCCGAGGGCAGGAAGTCCTCTTTGGCCCGGAGAATGTCTCGAACCGCCCGGATGGTGTTCTCCACATCCACTTGGGCGCCCATCAGCTCCTGGAAGGCCATGATTTTGTTGACCACGCCCTCAATTTGCCGCACGTTGG
Source organism: uncultured Eubacteriales bacterium (assembly GCA_902461475.1). GTDB lineage: Bacteria > Bacillota > Clostridia > Oscillospirales > Oscillospiraceae > Enterenecus. The sequence continues at coordinate 4,108 of CABPXX010000173.1, forward strand.
AGGTGATGTTCTCCGCCACGTAGGACAGCACCGGGTCGGGGAGCACAATGCCCCGCTCCAGAGACTTGTTTTTCAGAATGGCCATACGGGTCTCGTAGTCCGGGGGCTGAATGTCCGCGGGCAGGCCCTGCTCGAACCGGGTTTTCAGACGCTGCTCC
>CABPXX010000174.1 GCA_902461475.1 uncultured Eubacteriales bacterium
GCTAGAGCGTCCACCAACTGCTGCCAGTTGTCCTCCACATACTTGTCGACATCGTCCATCATGCCGTCTGCCCGATCAATGAGCAGCTCCAGCATGGTCTTGTCGCCCTGGGTGAGGCCCAGGCCCCAGATGGCCTCCAGCAGGTTATCCCATGCGGCATTCACCTGCTCACTACGTCGTCTAAGTCCTCCAAGGTGCCAGTCAGGGTCTGAGCACCGGAGCTCTGGGGATCATAGGTGGATACGTCCCAGCTCACGGCAACCTCCTTGCTGGTCCCGTCGGAGAGCAGAACTGTCACCGTCTCGGGCAGGTTCAAGTCCTGAGCGGAGGTACCATAGTCTGCGGTCACGTTCTCCAGAGCATCGGTCCACAGCACGTAGGTGTCCTCCTCACCCCGGAAGGGGATAACCTCACCATTCAAAGTGAAATCGGTGAAGGTGACGGGGACGCTGACGGTGTTCCGCTCACCGTTGCTGGTGAAGACGCCCACCTGGAGGGTCTCACTGGTGTTCAGGTTGGATGGGATTCCACTGGCTGCCGTCCAGGCTGTACCAGGCGGACAGCACGCCGTCCTTCTTGACCACCTTCAGGTAGCACTGGGTGTCCTCGGGATTGGCCTGGACCCAGGGCTCTTCCATGTTGCTGTTGACGTCGTTGCGGTTGGGGGCGGCGTAGATGTGGTGGTTATCGTTCTGACCAAAGAAGCTGTGATAGCGGCGCTGGGCTTCAAACAGCGCTCCGGTGTCGTCCCAGACATAGAGGGCTGCGGTCTGGAAGTCTGCGGTCATCTCCGCGTTGACCTTTACCGAGATCTCAAAGTCACCCTGTGGAATCTCCAGCACCAGCTTGTTCTTGGGCACATTCTTCTGGGTGAAGTCGCCAGCCTCTGTGTCAATGGTGATCTGGTTGTCTTGGTCCTCTGCCACGGTGAGGGCGTTGGTGGGATTGACCACCGTCCACTGGTCGGACAGCTGGGCCTTGGCAGTGATGGCCACCCGGCAGGTGTCAAACACGGTGCCGTCCAGGGCGGAAGCTGCGGTGACGGTGACCACACCGTCGTTCTTAGCGGACTCCAGGCCGTCGGTAACCTGGGCCAGCTGGTCGTTGTCCACGCTCCAGAGGATGTCGGCGTTCTTGTAGTCCTCCGGGATGACGTCCAGGGTCAGCTGCACGCTCTCCCCTTCCTTCACAACCACGTCGCTCTCCACGATGTCGATGGTATCCACAGCGTTGAGCTGGCTCAGCCGCACCACGCAGGCACCGCCCTGCTTGAGGGAGGCGGAGATGGTGTCCTCCCGGGACACGATGCGGGTGGTGCGCTGGACATCCACGCCGCTCTCGGTATCGGTGTAGATTTCGGCCAGATACTTGCCCTCACCCAGGAAGTCCAGGGGGATGGAGGCCTCACGGGTACCAGCGCCCTGGTTGGTAGCCAGATACCACTGCTGGCCACTGCGGCGGGCCACGGTGATGTACTGGCCGGGCACTGTATCCAGGCCCACGGTCTCATCCCAGGCGGCGGGTAGGTTCTTCAGGAAGGAGGCGCCGGTGAGGGTCTCGTACTGCTCCACGCTGCCAGCCATACAGGGCAGACCGCTCTCGAAGAGGATGGCGATGGCCAGCTGGTGGGCATAGGTGATGTTACCGGTGGGGGTGATGCGGGGAGTGTAGTCGGTGGGACCCACCGCGCCACGGGTCAGGGGGGCTAGGGTCAGCTGCTCATAGCGGTTGTAGCCCATCTCCTCACCGTTGATGCCCTCTCGGTTGAGCACGTTGGGATAGGTGCGCACTTCGCCGGTGGGCTTGTTGGCGCCGTGGACGTTGGCCAACAGGCGGTTCTCAGCGCAGTCTTTGTAAACCTCCTGCATCAGGGCGATGCGGTCCTGGCTCTCTCGGTCGAAGAAGTCCACCTTAATGCCCTTGATGCCCAGTTCGGACCAGTAGGGCAGGCGCTCATTGCGCTGCTCCTCGATGGCCAGGTCGTCACAAGGTACCCATGCGATCAGGCCAATGTTCCGCTCTTCGGCGTATTCCACGATCTCGGGGAACCAGTCGAACACGCCCTCGTACTTGGTCTCTCCGGGCTTGCCGTAATCGGGGTTGTTGGGCTGCCAGCCCTCGTCCAGAATGAAGTAGTTCCAGCCCATCTCATAGGCCAGGTCCAGATAGGACTTGATGGCCTCGGGGTCCCGCTGGACGTTGAAACCACCCTGGAGCCAGGTCCAGGAGGACACGCCGGGGTCCACCCACTCGCTGAAGTGGTAAGTGTCCTCATCGGGGGCGGGGCTGAGGTTTTCCGCCATGGTATTCTCCATGATGTCGGTGATGTCCCCGATGACGGCAAAGCGCCAAGGAGACTGGAAGGGAGCGGTGGTGCTCACGGTCTCACCCTGCTGCTGGGGATAGCCCAAGGTGAAGGTGGACCCGGAGGCATCCAGCACGGAGCCGGTATAGTTGCCGTCCAGAGCCGCTTCACTCATCAGCACCCAGTTGTCTCCCATCTGATAGAGGAAGGGAAGCACGATCTTTCCGCTGAGGGTGCCCGCCTCCTTCATGGAGTATAGACCCTCGTGGGAGAAGTTGCCGCTGCCGTTGGGCATGGACACGGAGGCTGCATCGGCAGGCACGGTAAAGGAGCCCACCTCACCGTTGACCACCATCTCCTGCTCCTCATCGGTTACGATAAGATAGCGGTAGGCAAAGCCGTCGTCATAGCTGCGGCACACCACCTGGAGCTGGGCCTGGCTGTCCTCCAGGGCCAAGGTCAGGGTCACCTGATTGGCGTGGTTGTGATAGGTGGAGGCCTTGCCCGAGATCATCTCATAGTCCTCGTTGATCTCGGTGACCTCCGGCTCGCCCTGCAGGGTCATACCGGTGACGAAATCGCCCAGGGAAGTCTTGATACCCAGGCGGCCATTGCTGACCGTCACTTCCCCGTCCCGGGTCACGGTGTAGCGCAGGCCACCCTCCTGGTCCAGAGCCAGGTCTGCCACGATGGAGCCGTCGGGAGAGGCCAGTGTCCAACCGTTCTCGGTGACCTCCACCTGGGCAGTGGCAGTGAGGGTGTCTCCGCCAGCCTTGGGCACGGCGGTACCACGAATGGTGGCCACACCCGCAGATACCGCCGTGACATATCCGGTGGTTTCCTCCACAGTAACCACATCGGTATCTTCCGTGGCATAGGTCACGGTGTACTCCTGGGTAAAGTCCTCGGTGCCAAAGATGTTCTCCACCCGGGGCACCATGACAGTGCTGCCCTGGCCGGAGATAATAGAGGACTGAGCGGACAGGGTAAACCACCGCTGGTCCAGATTGGACAGGTACAGCTTGGGCTCGGCAAACAGAGCGTGGTCACAGGACATGTCCGGTCCGGACTTGGTAACCAGCTTCAGCTGCTGGGTCCCAGCCGGGATGGCCACGTCAATGTAAGCAGCGTCGCCGCTCTCCTTATAGAACACGCCGTCGCCCCAGATCTTTTGGTCGTCCGCCCACACTTCAAAGGCAGCGTCGCCCCGGTCTCTGCCTTCCCCGTCAGCACCTGTGTTGATGCCAACGTAAGCAGTGAACCGGGTGGCCTCATATCGAGAGACATCCCAAGTGGCATAGCCATCCTGGGAAGTGCCAGGGTGAATGACAACGCCTTTGGTAAAGTCCTTCACTTCGCCGTTAATACGCAGGCGCAGGCCCTTGGCTAAAGTGTCTACCCCCTGGTTGATACCCAGGTCACCCCAGCCTGTCTTGTAGTCGGATACTGGGATGTCACTCAAATAGTAGGCTCCGTCCTGTTCTTCCCCTGCATTCAGCTGAGTCTGATTGCTCGGGTATGCACCCCCTCCATCCTCCTGAGCGGAGGACGCCGGGATGGCCATAGCCACAGATTGTATCAACATCTGCAAGCCCAGAATTCCGGCGGCCATCATCTTCCAACCTTTTTTCACGTACATTCCCTCCTCAAAGTCCGTTTCAGTGGGGCATTTCATCCCCCATGGTCCATGTTCCGATATGTTGGTCTGCGGTACGGCGATCCGGCGATCCCCTGGCGCTCTCCTGTATTTCCCTCCTCTTCCAGATTGCACCACATCCGAATTCAAGCTTATCTTACGACCACACCCTTTTTGTGTCAACGGCTTTGTGCAATGTACGCAATATTTTAAAAGTACATCGTAATATTTTGTAAGTTATGCATATGTATCCACAAAAAAATGGAGCTCCGGCATCTAGCCGGAGCTCCATTTTGATTCAACTATTTAGCC
>CABPXX010000175.1 GCA_902461475.1 uncultured Eubacteriales bacterium
CAGCCAGCGTGACGGCCCATGATCTCGATGATGGTGACCATGCCGGTGTCGTACACACGGGCATCCTTGTACACCTCAGCGCAGGAAGTAGCGATGTACTTGGCAGCGGAGGCGAAGCCGGGGCAGTGGTCGGTGCCGAACAGGTCATTGTCGATGGTCTTGGGCACGCCCATGACGCGGCACTCATAGCCGGACTTGGCCATGAAGCGGCTGACCTTGGAGCAGGTGTCCATGGAGTCGTTACCGCCGTTGTAGAAGAAGTAACGCACGTCGTACTTCTTGAAGATCTCCAGAATCCGCTTGTAGTCGGTGTCGTCCACATCGGGATCGGCGATCTTGTAGCGGCAGGAACCCAGCTCGGAAGAGGGAGTGTTCAGTAGCAGCTCCAGCTCGTGAGCGTCCTCCTGGCTCATGTCATACAGACGATCGTTGAGAACGCCCTTGATGCCGTGAGCAGCACCGTACACGGCGGTGATGTTGGGGTTATCCAGAGCGGTGCGAATGACACCGTATGCGCTGGCATTGATCACGGAGGTAGGACCGCCGGACTGACCAATGATACATGCGCCTTTCAGTTGAGACATGTTTGAATCCTCCTAATGTTGTGATGCGTTTGAAACGCGCTGATTAGGCCTTGCCGTCGCAGCCCAGGACGTTGATCAGCTTGTGCTTAACCAGCTCCTTGATGTTGGCGCGGGCGGGCTTCAGGTACTCGCGGGGGTCAAACTTGTCGGGGTGCTCAGCGAAGAACTTACGGATGGTTCCGGTCATGGCCAGACGCAGGTCAGAGTCAATGTTGATCTTACACACAGCGCCGCGGGCGGCCTGACGCAGCTGCTCCTCGGGGATACCAACGGCATCGGGCATCTTGCCGCCGTTCTCGTTGATCATCTTCACATACTCCTGGGGCACGGAAGAAGAGCCGTGGAGAACGATGGGGAAGCCGGGCAGACGACGGACGACCTCGTCCAGGATGTCGAAGCGCAGGGGAGGGGGAACCAGCTCGCCCTTCTCGTTGCGGGTGCACTGAGCAGCGGTGAACTTGTAAGCGCCGTGGCTGGTGCCGATGGCGATGGCCAGAGAGTCGCAGCCGGTCTTGGAGACGAACTCCTCAACTTCCTCGGGACGGGTGTAGTGAGAGTCCTCGGCGGAAACCTGGACCTCGTCCTCCACGCCAGCCAGAGCGCCCAGCTCGGCCTCGACCACAACGCCGTGATCATGAGCATATTCCACAACACGCTTGGTCAGCTCAATGTTCTCAGCGAAGGGCTTGGAAGAGGCGTCGATCATGACGGAGGTGAAGCCGCCGTCGATGCAGCTCTTGCAGATCTCGAAGCTGTCGCCGTGATCCAGGTGCAGAGCGATGGGCAGGCCAGTCTCAATGATGGCAGCCTCAACCAGCTTCACCAAGTAGGTGTGGTTGGCGTAAGCACGAGCGCCCTTGGAAACCTGAAGAATCAGGGGAGCGTTAACCTCCTTGGCGGCCTCGGTGATGCCCTGAACGATCTCCATGTTGTTGACGTTGAAAGCACCAATTGCATACCCACCATCGTATGCCTTTTTGAACATCTCGGTAGTAGTGACCAGTGGCATTTGAATCAACTCCTTAGTAGAATTAATTGGTCTTGCACTTCATCATTTTAACAGCGTTCGCCCCAAATTGCAAGGTATCAAGCCATCTTTTTTAAGACAAATTATATACACCGCCCCAATACCCTTTGTGCGAAGTGCCAAAGCAGCAGGAGAGAGGCTCACTTTTTCTTGCACCGATCTCCCAAAGGGTTGAGTTGGGCAGCCTGACGCATGGCCTCGCTGTCCACGTGCGTGTAGATCTGGGTGGTGTTCAAATGCTCATGGCCGAGGATTTCCTGCAATGTACGCACGTCAACACCGTTTTTCAGCATCAGGGTAGCGGCTGTGTGGCGCAGCTTGTGGGCGGAGTACTTGTCCCGGTCCAGTCCAGCCTCCGCCAGCCGCTTTTTGATCATGTAATGCACGCCGTCCTTGGTCACACGGGTGCGCCGCCGACTGATAAACAGCGCATAGGGGTCCACAGCCGCCGACTGGGTTCGAACGGCCAGCCAGTCATCCAGCGCGCTGCGACAGGCGGTGTTGAGGAAGACAAAGCGCTCTTTGTTACCTTTGCCCAACACCCGCATACGGTCGTCCCGCACATCGCTGAGGTTCAAGCCCACCAGCTCAGAAATTCGCAGTCCACAGTTTAAAAATAAGGTAATAATACAAAAATCTCGCTCAGAATTGGCTCCGTCGATGCTGTCCAGCAGCTGAATGCACTCATCCAGGGTTAAAAATCGCGGCAGTGTCTGGCGCTGTCTGGGCGCATCCAGCTCCTGAATGGGATTTTCCGTGAGAACTTTGGCTTTGTTTACAAGATATTTATAAAAGGAACGGATGGATGCAACTTTCCGAGCTCTGGTAGACGCCTCAAGGCCGCAGCCAGCCTGGGGCGAATTATGATTCTTGGCGCGGCTGCGGCTGAGAAAGCTGAGATATGCATACACATCGGCCAGCGTCACAGAGCGCACCAGCGAGACATCCACGTCGTCAATCGAGATTTCGTCCAGCGGTACGGATCTGGGCACCAAGCCTTTTTCAAGTTTCATGTATCTGAGAAAATTACGCAGATCGAGAAAATATTCATCCACCGTTTTGGACGAATGTCCCTGAATGGTCTCGTGGTACGCAAGAAAATCCCGCAGCACCGGCGGCGCTTGAGTTTGATAGTCAATTTTCATGTGAAATCACCATATTTGCATACATAAAGCCAGGCTGTCCGGATCATACTACGGATATCAAATTTCCGGGAGCCCCCTACCCTCAACTCAACAAAATTTTAATTTTGTTGAGTTGCTAGTGTGTTCAAACAGGAGTTCCCAGGATACCAGAATTGGAGGTCAAGTTATGAGTCTCATTCCGTGTACCCTCTCCTGTCGGCATCAGACCGATGGTCGGTGCACCCTGTACACAACAGGTGCACAACCCATGCGCAACGCTGCCCAGGACGGCACCGACCACCCCTGTCTGAATTATGAGCCCAAAGACTCACACAAGCACCGCAATCGCTTGCCGGATGTTGTGCACCTCAATGAGCTGTAAGCCATCCGGCACAATCAGCTTTCCGCTGTGACGGGCTGGAATCAGGCATTTGGTAAAGCCCAGCCGCTGCACCTCGCTGAGCCGCTGATTCAACGCGTGCACCGCACGCAGTTCGCCGGTCAGGCCCACTTCGCCGATGGCCGCCAAATTATACGGCACCGGCTTGTCCCGGAAGCTGGACGCCAAAGCCACAATGAGCGCCAGGTCCGCCGCCGGCTCTGTGATACTCAGGCCGCCAATGACGTTGACGTACACGTCACAGTTGGACACCATGAGCCCTCCACGTTTTTCCAGCACTGCTGAGAGCATCATAGCCCGGTTGTAGTCAAACCCATTGCAGGAACGCCGGGACGTGCCGTAGGCCGACGGGGTGAGCAGCGCCTGAACCTCTGCCAATACCGGGCGCACACCCTCCATGACACAGGTGACACAGGAGCCCGGGGTATTCTGAGGCCGCCCGGACAGCAGCGCCTCCGAGGGGTTTGGCACTTGGGACAGGCCTTGGTCCCCCATTTCAAACACACCGATTTCATTGGTGGCGCCAAAGCGATTTTTAGCCGCCCGGAGAATGCGGTAAGAGTTGTGCTCCTCCCCTTCAAAATGCAGCACACAGTCCACCATGTGCTCCAGCACCTTGGGGCCTGCCAGGGAGCCTTCTTTGTTGATGTGGCCCACCACAAAGACGGTGATGCCCAAGCCCTTGGCCAGGTGCATTAGGGTCATGGTGCACTCCTTGACCTGGGCCACGCTGCCTGGAGAGGAGTTGGACTCCCCGTTGTACACCGTCTGAATGGAGTCCACGATCAAAATATCCGGTTTTTGCTCCTCCACCGCCGCCACCACATCGTCCAGGTTGGTCTCTGAGTAGAGATACAGCCCCTGCCCGGAGATACCCAGCCGCTGGGCCCGCAGCTTGATCTGCCGCTCCGACTCCTCGCCGGACACATAGAGCACCGAGGCAAACTGGCACAGGCTGTTGCAGATTTGCAGCATCAAAGTGGACTTGCCGATACCCGGGGCGCCGCCCACCAGCACCAGAGAGCCCTTCACGGCTCCCCCGCCCAGCACGCGGCCTAGCTCGCTCATTCCCGTGGGG
>CABPXX010000176.1 GCA_902461475.1 uncultured Eubacteriales bacterium
CCCCCCGCTGCCACTCTGCTGGTGGACACCTACAACGTGCTCAAGTCCGGCGTGCCCAACGCCATCCGGGTGTTCCAGGAGCTGGGCATCACCCAGGGCGGCATCCGCATCGACTCGGGCGATTTGACCTATCTGTCCAAGAAGGCCCGGAAGATGCTGGACGAGGCGGGTCTCACCGACATCAAGATCATCGCCTCCAACTCCCTGGACGAGTATATCATCCGGGACCTGCTGACCCAGGGGGCCGCCATTGACGGCTTCGGGGTGGGCGAGCGGCTCATCACCTCCAAGAGCGAGCCGGTGTTCGGCGGCGTGGACAAGCTGGCGGCCATTGAGGGCAAGGACGGCACCATCGTGCCCAAAATCAAAATCAGCGAGAACCCCGCCAAGATGACCATTCCCCACTTTAAGAAGGTGTACCGCCTGTACGAGATCGAGACGGGGAAGGCCCTGGCCGACTATATCTGCCTCCACGACGAGCACCCCGACTTCACCCAGCCCCTGGAGCTCTTCGACCCCGAGGCAGTTTGGAAGCGCAAGACCATCACCAACTACACCGCCCGTCCCCTGCTGGTGCCCATCTTCCAGGGCGGCCAGCTGGTGTACCAGGCCCCCACCATCCAGGAGACCCGTGTGTACTGCGCCCGGGAGGTGGACAGCCTGTGGGACGAGGTCAAGCGGTTTGAGAATCCCCACAACTACTATGTGGACCTGTCCCAGAAGCTGTGGGACGTGCGGGCTCAGCTGCTGTCCCACAACTCCTGAGGTGCGCCATGCGAGGAATTGTATACGCCATGCACAAGGAGGTGGCCGGGGCTCTGCGCCCCTCTGGAGATGTGCAGACCATCGCCGGTATGGACTTCTACCCTCTGGACCCGGACACCGTGGTGTGCATCTGCGGGGTGGGTAAGGTCAACGCCGCCATGGGCACCCAGGCCCTCATCGACCGCTTTGGAATAGATGAGGTGTGGAACGCCGGGGTAGCCGGGTGCTTCCACGACTTCCCCGTGGGCACCCTGGTGGTGGCTCGCCACTGCGTCCAGCACGACATGGACATCTCCGCTGTGGGCGCCCCGTTGGGTCTCATCCCCGCCCTGAACCTCATTGAACTGCCCTGCCAGAATGTGGAGGTCCATGTGGATCGGCTCACCCAGGCAGGCTTTGAATCCCGCACTGGGGTTGTGGCCACGGGCGACTGGTTTGGCCGGGACTACGAACGGGCGGCCATGCTGCGGGACCACTTCTCCGCCACTGTGTGTGATATGGAGGCGGGTGCGGTGGCCCAGGTGTGCCTGCGCAACCAGGTGCCCTTCCACTGTGTGAAAATCGTCTCCGACCACCTGTTTCACCCCGCTCAGGGGGAGGAATACGCCCAAAACGTGCCCCAGGTGGTGGACAAGCTCAACCAGGCCCTGGCGGCCTTACTGTGGAGGTCTTAATATGGAAAAAATCGCAAGCTTTCAGGTGGACCACACCACCCTGCGCCCCGGCATGTATCTCTCCCGCCGGGACGGGAACGTGGTGACCTTCGATCTGCGCTTTAAGGTGCCCAACACCGGGGACCTGCTCACCAATGCCGAGATGCACTCGGTGGAGCACATCATCGCCACCCTGCTGCGCAACTCCCCCCAAAAGGATGGGGTCATCTACTTCGGCCCCATGGGGTGCCAGACCGGCTTTTATGTGCTGCTGGACAACGAGCAGCTGACCATGGAGGACTGCATCGCCCTGGTCCAGTCCGTCTTTGAGGCGGGGGCCAACTATACCGGGGAGATGCCGGGCAAGTCGGCGGTGGAGTGCGGCAACTACATCAACCTGGATGTGGAGCTGGCCCGCACCCAGTGCCGCTACTACGCCGATCTCATCCGGGACTGGACCGTGGAACGGCTGGCCTATTAAATACACATACAAAAAGCCGATGTGGACGAAAAACGTCTACATCGGCTTTTTTCAGCACTTATTCACTCTTCACTTTTCCTTCTTCCCTCGCTGCGCCCCTCCGGGGCACAGCTCATCCCGCCCGTTTGTCCCGCTCCAGGGCGATGCGGTCGGCGATCATGGCGATAAACTCGCTGTTGGTGGGCTTGCCCTTGGTGTTGGACACAGTGTAGCCGAAGTACCACTGCAACACCTCCAGGTCTCCCCGGTCCCAGGCCACCTCGATGGCGTGGCGGATGGCCCGCTCCACCCGGCTGGCGGTGGTACCAAACCGCTTGGCCACCTCGGGATAGAGCACCTTGGTCACGGCGTTGATCATCCCCATATCCTCCACCGCCATGGCAATGGCCACCCGGAGATACTGGTAGCCCTTGATGTGGGCGGGCACCCCAATCTCATGGATGATGGAGGTGATCTTCCGTTCTAAATCCCACTCTTCCTCCTCCTGGTGGGTCTGGCGCTCCTGGGTCTGATCGCACAGCTGGGCCATGCGCTCCACCACCGCAGACAGACGGCAGGGCTTGAGCATACAGTAGTCCGCCCCCCGCTCCTTCACCTGCTGGGCCAGGGCGGAATGGGAAAAGGCGGAGAGCACTACAACCCTGGGCCGATTGGGCCCCAGCTGCTCCAGTACCTCCAACCCGTCCATCCCGGTGAGCATCAAGTCCATGATAATCCCCTGGGGCTGATGCTTGGCCACCAGGTCCAACAGGGCTTCCCCGTCCCCGGTCTGGGCCACGACCTCCATATCCTCACGGTCCCCCAGGGCGTCCGCCAACATCCCGCGGTACTCCTCTGAGGCATCCGCAATGATGATCTTCTTCACATCGCTCATCTGTGTGACAATCCTTTCTCAAGTGGAGTCAGTCTGGTTTTACCATCTTTTTCCTGTACCTCTAAAATACCACAGAATGCCCGATCTGGCAAGCCATAGTTTCCACTTTCGTTCGACAGGATTGTCAAATTTTGTAATCTCTCAACTGTTGTTTTTCCTACAGGATGATTGAAGTTTCGTTATTTGTTCTTGTTATTGTAGTAAAAGAGCATGGAGCGGTACAACATGACCCCCACCACCAGGGGAAAGACGATCCCCAGCACCACTCCGTCCAGGGTGGCCAGGAAGGGCAGCCCGCCGTTGCGTGCCACCATCATTACCGACACCAAAATCATAACCAGGGGAATCCAGGCAAAGTGCAGCAGCTTCATGGCCCGCTTCTTCCCGGCGGGCAGATCCGGCTCCAAGGCCTCCGGGTGCTTGGCGGTGCAGCGCACCGTGGCAACGGGCGCCCGGCCCATCTGGGTGTACAGCCGCTCTGCGGTGTACTCCACTCCATCCAACGTAAATTCCGGGTACATCCCCTCTTTGGTGATGGTGATGTCCACCTCGTTCTCCCGGGCGAAGTCCAACAGCGCCTGGGTAAACTCCCGGGCGTTGGTCACGGCCCCCTCGGGGATATAGGTAAAGGTGGCCTTCTGGAGAAACTTGCACATCTTTTTATAGTCCTCTCTCCACTGGGTAAACAGGTTCTTCCGGTTCTCCTCCCGGTCCATCTCCCGCAGAATGGCGTCCACCTCTGCGTCCCCTCTCAGTCCTTGGAGGGATTTACAAAACCGGATGGCGGTCTGTACCTCCTGCACCCGCTCCCGCAGCTGCCGCTCCTGGGCCGTGGCGGCGTCCTCCAGGGACGTCTTCCCGTCCAATACCTTTTGAATCTCCTCCAGGGGCATATCCACCATGCGCAGGGCTCGGATGAGCTTGAGCCGCTCGATATCCTGGGACGAGTAGTCCCGGTAGTCGTTGTCCTGATTTCGGGCGGGGTGCAGCATTCCCTTCTGCTCATAAAATCGGATGTTGCGCTTGGAAATTCCCGTCAGTTTCTCTGCCTCTTTGATATTCATATCATGTGCCTCCTCTCTGGCTCTGGTGTCAAAATACACCTTTCACCTGGTGGAAGGTCAAGGGTTTTTGCAAAAAAGATTTCCTTTCACCCACAGAAACAACCAGCCAAGAGGCGGACACATCCCGCCTCTTGGCTGCTCTCATTGGTTCTCTTGGGTTTCCTCGGCCTGTCGCTTTCTGTAATTCTCCACCAAGGCCGAACGGAAAATAAAGGCGCCCACAATCAGGGGCAGCATGACGGCCGCCGCAATGCTGCCATCGGCCACCACCACCGCCACCTCCGTGGCGATCATGCCCAGCAGCACCCAGCCCAGCCGATAGCGCCGGAAGGTGCTCACATGCTCCCGACGGTTGCGGGGGCTC
>CABPXX010000177.1 GCA_902461475.1 uncultured Eubacteriales bacterium
CATCCTCCGGGCCGGCCTGGGCATGGTGGACGGCATCATCAATCTGATTCCCTCCGCCAAGGTGGGGCACATTGGCCTGTACCGGGACCCTGAGACTCTGGCTCCCGTGGAGTACTACTGCAAGATGCCCAGCGATATCGCCGAGCGTGATGTCATCGTGCTGGACCCCATGCTGGCCACCGGTGGCTCCGCTGCCGCTGCCATTACCTTCCTCAAGGGCTACGGCTGCAAGCACATCAAGCTGATGAACGTGCTGGCCGCTCCCGAGGGCATCGCCTGCATCCAGAAGGAGCACCCCGACGTGGACATCTACGTGGCTGGGCTGGATGAGAAGCTCAACGACCACGGCTATATCGTCCCCGGTCTGGGCGACGCCGGCGACCGCATCTTCGGCACTAAGTAAAGGATAAAAAATATTCCCGGATTTTCCACACGAAAATCCGGGAATATTTTTTTATCTCTCTTTCAGCAGCTTGTCCAGCTCTTCCATAAAGGTGTTGATGTCCTTGAACTGGCGGTATACCGAGGCAAAGCGCACATAGGACACCTCGTCCACGTTCCGCAGCTTCTCCATCACCAGCTCGCCGATCTGGGTGGAGGGAATTTCACGCATCAGCTCATTTTGCAGGGTCTGCTCGATCTCATCGGCGATGCGCTCCAGGGTGTCGGTGGGTACCGAGCGCTTCTCGCAGGCCTTGAGCATGCTGCCCATGAGCTTGGTCTTGTCAAAGGACTGGCGGCGACCATCCCGCTTGATGACCACCAGGGGGAGGCTCTCCATGGTCTCGTAGGTGGTGAAGCGCTTGTGACAGGCCAGGCATTCCCGGCGGCGGCGAATGCTGCTGCCCTCGTCGGCGGGGCGAGAGTCTACCACCTTGCTCTCAGGGTGGGCACAAAAGGGGCATTTCACGGGCGGATCATCCTTTCCTTGTGTGATGATAAGATTGTGGAAATTATAACATAAAAGTGGTCGGGTGTGTACCAGTTGTAAAAAATTTTTTTCGCCCTGCATAAAGAAAATTCCGGGGTGGCATACTGCTGACAGTGAGGTGATAAACATGGATAAACGTGATAGCCGCATGACCAATAAGATGGGCTCTGAAAACTGCAAGCGCCAGAGCACCGAGAACCGCAAGAAGCAGTCCCCTGAGAATCGCAAGCAGTCCGGCATGGAGAGCAAGAACCCCATGGGCACGGGCTACTAAGAGCGGAGCCTGAAGGAGAGAGCGTGTGTATGAGACCAATGGGTTTTGTACACACGCTTTCCCTTTCTAGAGAGAGGAGCCTGCCCTCTCAGGGCAGGCTCACAGAATGTTTTTCAAAGAGGGTAGTTCCGCCTCCACCAGTAGCTCCAGCTGATAGAGAATGCGGGCATTGGCCGCGGCATATTCCCCCGGCTGTTCCCGCTGCTCCAAAATGGCCAACGCCTCCTGGAAGGCGGTACTCACCCCATCGATGTCGTCGTGGTGTAGGGTGGTGTGGAGGTAGAACATCTGGTCCTCCCAGGTCTCCCAGGCCTTTTGGGTGAGGTCGTAGGCTTTCTCCCAATCCCCCTGCTGTACCGCCTCCCCAGCCTGTTCTAGCTGGTCAGAGAGGGACTGGGTCTCATGGGAGAGATACCACACGTGGAGGGAGCACCCGGCCACTAAGGCGGCCAGCAGGACCACCGAACATAACAGTCGCTTCATTGTCTGCCCTCCTTGGGGACACAATAGGTGTGGCCCAGATCGTCCACCGTCATGAGAAACACCTGCTTGTGGGAAGTGAGACCGTGAGATTTCAGCTGCTGCTGGAGCCACTGGTCCCCATACCCTCGGCCCCGCAGGTCCTGGGAGAGCAGCCGCCCGTCACTGATGACCACCAGGGGCAGACCGGGCTCTTCCGGGTCTTGCCCCACCTGCCGGGCGGTGGCGGGCTGGAGGGCAGCGTAGGGGAGGACGGACAGTTGGCCGTTGGTCTCCAGCACGGCGGTATGGATTTCCTCCAGGTAGGGGTGGCCCAGGATGCGCAGCTCCTCCAGCAGCTCGTCCAGGGTCAGGCGATTGGCCCGCAGGGCCTGCTCCACCACCTGCCCTTGGCGCACCACCACGCTGGGACGGCCCCCCAGGAGGGTGCGGAACCGGATGGACTTGGTGGAGAGAATGGAGAGGGTGGAGGCGATGGCCAGCAGCACCGCAATGGGAATGACCCCGGTGAGCAGAGGGATGCCGTTGTCCTGCATGGGGACGCTGGCCAGGTCGGCAATGATGAGGGCCAGGGTCAGCTCGCTGGGCTCCAGCTCCCCCAACTGCCGCTTGCCCAGCAGACGAATGCCCGCCACCAGGAGAATGTAGAGCACCAACGTGCGAATGAGTACCACAAACATGGGAACACCTCCGGTAAAATATGGTTTATTGAACATTTTGCCCTTGAATCTAGGGGAATATCCCTGGCGTTTGTCCATAATTCTGATTTTAAAAATGACATGAAAAAGCCTGCGAGAATTTCTTGTATTTTGGATGGTTTTGCGATAAAATGAACCGAGTATAAGTAAAGGTGGGATATATGTTGAAGGCAACTTTGATTCTGGCCAATGGTGCTATGTTCCAAGGTCGATCCATCGGAGCCACCGCAGATCGGGTGTGCGAGATGGTATTTAACACCTCCATGACCGGGTATCAGGAAATTTTGACCGACCCCTCCTATGCGGGGCAGGGCGTGGTCATGTCCTATCCCCTCATCGGCAACTATGGAGTGAACCATTGGGATAACGAGTCCTCCCGTCCTTGGGTGGAGGCATTTGTGGTTCGTCATCTGTCCCCCCGGGGCAGCAACTTCCGCTGCGAGGGCGAACTGAACGACTTTTTGAAAGACAACAACATCACAGGAATTGAAGGGGTAGACACCCGTGCCCTGACCAAGATCCTCCGCAATCAGGGAAGCATGAACGGCATGATCACCTGTGCGGAGCATTTTAATGTGGCGGAGATTTTGGACAAGCTCCGCGCCTATAAGGTAGAGGGCACCGTGGAGCGGGTCACCCGCAAGGAGCCCGAGGGGTTCCCCGCTGTGGGTGAGCAGAAGTACCGGGTGGCCATGATGGACTACGGCGTCAAGCAGAACATGATTGACTGCCTGTGCCGCCGTGGCTGCGAAGTCACCGCATTCCCCGCCTCTACCCCCGCTGAGACGGTGCTGGAGGGCGGCTTTGACGGCGTGATGCTCTCCAACGGCCCCGGCGACCCCGCCGAGAACGTGGAGTGCATTGCCCAGCTCAAGAAGCTCTATGACAGCGACATCCCCATGTTCGGCGTGTGCCTGGGCCACCAGATGCTGGCTCTGGCCACCGGCGCCCGCACCGGGCGGCTGGACTACGGCCACCGTGGCGGCAACCACCCCGTGCGGGACATTGCCGAGGGCCGGGTGTTCATCACCAGCCAGAACCACGGCTACATGTCCACCCCGAGGTGGCCGAGATCAGCCACATCAACGTCAATGACAACACGGTGGAGGGCCTGCGCTACAAGCGCCCCAACTGCTTTACCACCCAGTTCCACCCCGAGGCCAACGCCGGTCCCCGGGATACCGAGTATCTATTCGACCGTTTCATCGCATCCATGGGAGGTGACAAGTAATGCCTAAGAATCCTGAAATCAAGAAGGTGCTGGTGCTGGGCTCCGGCCCCATCGTCATCGGCCAGGCCGCTGAGTTTGACTACGCCGGCACCCAGGCCTGCCGTGCTCTGAAAGAGGAGGGCCTGGAGGTTGTACTGGTCAACTCCAACCCCGCCACCATCATGACCGACAAGGACATTGCCGATCATGTGTATATCGAGCCCCTGAACATCCCCACCGTCACCCAGGTCATTGAGAAGGAGCGTCCCGACTCCATCCTGCCCACTCTGGGCGGCCAGACCGGCCTGAACCTGGCCATGGCCCTCCACGAGAATGGCACCCTGGCCAGGTACGGCGTGAAGCTGCTGGGCACTTCCCCTGAGTCCATCCGCAAGGCCGAGGACCGCCAGGGCTTCAAGGACTGCATGGAGGAGATCGGCCAGCCCTGCGTCACCTCCGAGGTGGTGGAGAGCGTGGAGGACGCCGTGTCCTTCGCTAACACCATCGTCTACCCCGTCATCGTCCGTCCCGCCTACACCCTGGGCGGCACCGGCGGCGGCCACGCCCCCGACCCAGCCCCCCCTTCCTCGTTG
>CABPXX010000178.1 GCA_902461475.1 uncultured Eubacteriales bacterium
TGAGAAACAGCAGTTTACATCTATGGAATTTTCGGTGAAATTTTGAGGAGAAAAATCCCGGAAACGGTTGATGCCGTAGGCGTTGCGCCTACGGCATCTATAGTGTTGGGATAACATGGTACGGGTAGTGGGACTCGAACCCACACGAATCGCTTCACGAGAACCTAAATCTCGCATGTCTACCAATTCCATCATACCCGCATATCTCACTATGACTACGGGTATGGAGTATACCACAGAATTGGGAAAATTTCAATACTTTCTTGTAATGGTCCAGGGGAAGCGATCCTTCAGCCGCTGCAACAGAGATCCCTGAGGTTTGGACTTGGTGGGTGTGGAGCTAGACTGTGCCGTATGGGAAGAGGTACGCATAAACTCCTCTTGACTGTTGAGAGGGGAGACGGTGCTGGTCTTCCTCAAATAGCTTCCATCGCTGAGCATGGAACTGGCCTTTACATTGTCCAGCAACTGGGTGCGGAGAATCCATTCCAGTTGGGATTTTACCTGTGGATCGTCGATGGGGCAGGCGATTTCCACTCGGCGCAACAGATTTCGAGTCATCAAGTCCGCCGAAGAGATAAAATATTTGGCCTGTTCTCCCCGACCAAAGCAGTAGATGCGGGCGTGCTCCAGATACCGGCCCACAATGCTGGTGACATGGAGGCTCTCTGTTTTCCCGGGAATTCCGGGCCGAATACAACAGATGCCCCGGAGAATCAGCTGTACCTCTACGCCTGCTTGGCTGGCTTGCTGAAGCTTGTTGATAATGGCCCGTTCTGTGAGGGAATTGGCTTTGATGCAGATATATCCCTGATGTCCCAAGATAATCTGTTCATCCATGTGGTCTAAGAGAGCCTGGTGAATACCGTTGGGGGAGACCAGAAGGCGCTGATAGCTACCGTTGAGATTGCTCACCAGCATGTTGCGGAAGAAAGCGGCACCATCCAGGCCAATCTGCTTATCAGCAGTCATAAAGCACAGATCGGTGTACATAGCACAGGTCTTTTCATTGTAATTACCTGTGCCGATCTGGGTGATATAGTGGAGGGTATCGCCCCGGCGCATGGTAATCTGGCAGATCTTGCTGTGACACTTATAATCTTCGACACCGTAGATGACCCGGCATCCGGCCTCTTCCAGCGCCTTGGACCAGGCGATGTTGTTGGCCTCGTCAAAACGGGCCCGCAGTTCCATGAGTACGGTGACTTCTTTCCCGTTTTCCGCTGCACGACAGAGAATACGGGCAATCTTGGAAGAAGAGGCCAGACGATAGATGGTCATTTTAATGGCGATCACATCCTTGCGCTCGGCGGCCTCTTGAAGCAATTGCAGGAAGGGGTTGACGGAGTCAAAGGGATAGAACAGGAGCCGGTCCCGCTGCTGAATCTGTTGAATCATGCTCTGCTTGGGGTTCAAATCCTCCGGTTGGCGAGGCTGATAGGGAGGAAAGAGAAGTTTCTCGCTGACATCAGCCGGTAGCTGACCAATCAGGGCAAAGACATAGCTCATATTCAACGGAGAGCGATCCACAAACACCTGGTGCGCTTCCAGGTCCAATCTGTCCCGTAAAAGGTCCAGAAAGGCCTGAGAAATGGGCCGAGAGACCTCTAGGCGCACCGCAGACTGTTTGCCCCGAAGGTGGAGCAGCTTGCTGACATGGTTCCGGAAGTCCTCTTCTGTGGTGTCCTCAAACTTATCTACGTCAAAGCTGATATCTGCATTGCGGGTGACGCAGATGACACAGCTGTCTGCCACCTTGTACCGCTCGAAAAGAGAGGGAGCCCAGTGGAGGAGCATCTGTTCCATACGGAGATAGCGGCCATTGGAATTGGGCAGCATGAGAAAAGCGGGGAGAGAGGCAGGGAGGGGGACAAATCCCAGAGAAAGTCGATCTTTTTTCTCCCGTAACAGCAGAGAAATGTAAAGCCGCTTTGTTTCCAGGTGGGGGAAGGGGTGGTGGGAGTCCACAATCTGGGGAGAGAGTGTGGGAAGTACGTTGGCGGTGTAATACCGGGATACGTACTGCTGCTCCGCCTCTGTCAGCTGGTCCATGGACACATCCACAATCCCTTCCTCTTCCAACTGGGTGCAGAGGGACTCGTAGAGATGGTTTTTTAGGTCGATGAGGGGAGGAATGGTTTCGTAGACACAATGCAGCTGCTCCCGGGGCGACATGCCACTTTTGTTGTCCCGCTCTTTGTTGTTGGAAATGGCAGCCAGGTCAAAGAGACTGCCCACTCGAATCATGAAGAATTCATCCAGGTTACTGGTAAAGATGGAGATGAATTTCAGGCGCTCCAACAGCGGCACGGTCTGGTCTGCCGCTTCTTCCAGCACGCGGCGATTAAACCGCAGCCAGCTCAGCTCTCGGTTTTGGGTGTAGCTGTAATCTTTCATAGTTTTGACTGTACCTTCTGGCATAAATAACCCTCCCGGA
The DNA here is from genome assembly GCA_902461475.1 of uncultured Eubacteriales bacterium. Taxonomy (GTDB): domain Bacteria; phylum Bacillota; class Clostridia; order Oscillospirales; family Oscillospiraceae; genus Enterenecus. The sequence continues at coordinate 2,438 of CABPXX010000178.1, forward strand.
CACCGTACCGACTGACGATGACCTCGTTTGCTTGACAAGTTTTCACCACATGGCGCAGAATCATCAGGCCAGGGATGAGTGTGTGCAGCCGCTCAGGTGCTGCCTTCAAAATCAGATCGGTGGCCGTGCGCTGGTCGGAGCGGAGTAGGGCAAATACCTCATCCAGCTGGTCAGCGGTGACAGACCGGCAGGTCTGGGGCAGTTGGAAGACCGTGCGGGACAGCTTCAAAGCGGCTCGGGCAGAGCCGCCCACCGCTGCAATCTGATGGGAAGTCAGGTCCTGGGCAGGCAGTTTGCCCAGCTCCCGCTTCAAAGCTTTCTCCATGCGCTCATAGGAGCCGTTTCCGGGAAGAATCCGCTTGACACAGTCCCGGTACAGCTTCAGGGAGCCAATGGGGAAGCTGGAGGCCTGGTTTACCTGGCCATGTTCAAACTCCACCAACTCAGTACTGGCGCCGCCAATGTCCACAAACAGCCCACTGTCCATGGCAGTGTCCTGCATGGCACCCACATAACCGAACGTGGCCTCCTCCTCGCCAGAGAGCACTTCGATGGGGAACCCCACCATCTGGCTGATGGCGGCAGCAGCCTGTTGGGAGTTATGGACGTTACGCAGGGAGGCGGTGGCAAAGGCGGAGATGTTGGTGATCTCCAGGTGGTCCAGCGTCTTTGCAAAGGAGAGTAGTCCAGCTCCAGCCCTGCGGATACCTTCCTCCGTCAGGATGCCGTGCTCCATATAATTGGCCAGCCCGGCCATAATCTTTTCTTTAAATAGAACGGTAAAACTCTCTTTTTCCACGGAATACACCGTCAAACGCATGGAGTTAGAACCGATATCAATCACTGCATGCTTCATGTCTATCCTCCTGTTATATGATCTTCACAGCGGTTTTAGCTGTGAAATGGACGTAATATACCACTATCTATACTTTACAAAACCTGTGTCAAGATTTCCTGTCGTATTTTGTAAAGAGTATGTAAAAACTCCTATGGCTGCCCAGAGACAGCCATAGGAGTTTGCATGAAACGAAAATTAGGGACGGCCCAGGAGAGCAAACATGTTCTTCTTATAGGCCTCCACGCCGGGCTGGTTGAAGGGGTTGACCTGCAGCACGTGGCCGCTGATGCCGCAGGAGAGCTCAAAGAAGTAGAAGAGCTCGCCCAGAGTGCGGGCATTCATCTTGGGGCTGCGCAGGACCATAGCAGGAGCGCCGCCGTCGTGGTGAGCGGCCAGGGTGCCCTGGCAGGCCATCTCACGGACAAAGCTCAGGGGCTTGCCTGCCAGATAGTTCAGGTTGTCGCCGTCGTCGTCGCAGTGGGGCACAGCCACGTCACAGCCAGTGTCATCCACATAGATCACAGTCTCGAAGAGGATGCGCTCGCCGTCCTGGATGAACTGACCCATGGAGTGCAGGTCGGTAGTAAGCTGCACGCTGGCGGGGAAGATGCCCTTGCCATCCTTGCCCTCGGACTCGCCGAACAGCTGCTTGAGCCACTCACCGAAGAAGGTGTAGGAGGGCTCGTAGTTGCAGAAGATCTCGATCTTCTTGCCCTGGCGATACAGCAGGTTACGAGCGGCGACATACTGCCACACGGGGTTGTCCATGGAGCGCAGGTCATACTTCTCCATAGCCTCGGCAGCGCCGGCCATCAGCTCGTTGATGTCGGTGCCGGACACAGCGATGGGCAGCAGGCCCACAGCGGTGAGGACGGAGAAGCGGCCACCCACCTCGTCGG
>CABPXX010000179.1 GCA_902461475.1 uncultured Eubacteriales bacterium
CCACGGGGATGGGGGCCGGCCCCCCCGCCGCCGGCCGCCGCTACGCCGAGAACAACCGCCTGCTCATTGAGAAGATGAAGGCTCTGGGCTTTGCCACCTACGTGGGAGCCAGCCACCAGGGGCCCATCATCACCGCCTTCTTCTATCCCGCCGGGGTGTCCTTCCAATTTTCCGACTTCTACAACTACATTAAGGAGCGGGGCTACGCCATCTATCCCGGCAAGCTCACCGAGATGGACAGCTTCCGCATTGGCAACATCGGTGAGATCTACCCCCAGGACATTGAGAAGCTCACCGCCATCATTGCCGCATTTTTGCACGAGGGAAAGGAGCAGATCGCATGATCGAACTGGTTGTCTTTGACTGGGCCGGCACCACCGTGGACTACGGCTGCTTTGCCCCCGTGAAGGCCTTTATGGAGGCCTTTGCCCACTACGGCGTGCCCGTGACCATGGAGGAGACCCGCAAGCCCATGGGTATGCTCAAGCGGGACCACATCCGCACCATGATGGGCATGGAGCGTATCGCCCAGGCCTGGCAGCAGGTCCACGACCATGCCCCCACCGAAGAGGACGTGGAGGCGGTGTACGCCCAGTTTGAGCCCAAGCTGTTCTCCATCCTGGACCAGTACGCCGATCCCAAGCCCTACGCCGTGGAGACGGCGGCCCGCCTGCGGGAGATGGGTCTGAAAATCGGCTCCTCCACTGGGTACACCGACGCCATGATGAACATCGTGGTGCCCCAGGCCGCCCAGCAGGGCTATGCCCCCGACTTCTGGATCAGCCCCGACGGAGTGGACGGCAAGGGCCGCCCCAACCCTTACATGATCTTCGCCAACATGAAGGCCCTGGGCGTGTCGGCGGTGAACCGGGTGGTGAAGGTGGGAGATACCGTCTCCGACGTCCTGGAGGGAGTCAACGCTGGCGTGTGGACGGTGGGCGTCATCGAGGGCAGCTCTGAGCTGGGCCTGAGCCAGGCGGAGTATGAGGCCCTCAATCCCCAGCAGCGCCAGGCGGCCTGCCGGAAGGTGGAGGACACCTTCCGAGCGGCGGGAGCCCAGTTTGTCATCCAGAATCTGTCCCAGCTGCCGGACTTGATTTCCGCTCTGGGCGTGTGAGAAGAAAGCCTCGGAACCGTTGTTCTGGGGCTTTCTTTGTGTGTGCCGGGAGAAATCGCATATTTTATGAACAAATATCACATAACATGTAAACATTAGCACTCTCACATTGACAGTGCTAATTGACGGTGTTATAACATAATTGTTCCAAAAAGAGGGGCTCGAAAGAGCTTCTCCCGCAGGGCATCAATGAATGCAACGAATGGAGGAATGACTTATGTTGCCCAGCATTTTTGGTGAGAATTTGTTTGATGATTTCTTTGGTGATGACTTTGGAATGTTCCCCATGTGGAACGGCCGCAACCCTCTGTACGGCAAGCACGCCAAGAACTTGATGAAGACCGACGTGCGGGAGACCGAGAACAGCTATGAGCTGGACGTGGATCTGCCCGGGTTCAAGAAGGACGAAATCCAGGTGGACCTGAAGGACGGCTACCTGACCATCCAGGCCGCCAAGGGTCTGGATAAGGACGAGGAAGACAAGAAGGGCAAGTACATCCGCCAGGAGCGGTATGTGGGTGCCTGCAGCCGCAGCTTCTACGTGGGGGATGTGGAGCCCCAGGACATCTCCGCCAAGTATGAGGACGGTATCCTCAAGCTGTCCATGCCCAAGCATGTGAAGAAGGAACTGCCCAGAAGCACCACCATTGCCATCGGCTAAACACCAGAACAACGCAAAACACCCCGGAGAACGGAGTTCTCCGGGGTGTTTTTTGCTGTTTAATGGTTCAGGGTCTCGTGGTTGTGGTAGGCGATCTCCTGCAAGTACTTGTACAGGGGCTGGATGTTGTATTTCTTGGGGAACTCGAACTTCTTTTCCGCCACTTCCACGCCGCCGCTGCACTTGAAGTAGGGGGAGGCGATGTAGTGGACATTGATCTCGCTGTCGTCGGCGCCAAAGCCCGCCGTCTCCGCAGAGACGTGGATGATGGTGCTCAGGTTGATGGAGTCCACCCGCATTTTCACGCCGGTGGCGCCCTGCTTGTCAAAGTCGATGATGCGCTTGTCGGTGAAGATCACCACGTCCCGGATGAGCCGGAACCCCATGGCGATGGTCTCGCCGTCCATGAGATACATGCCAAACTCTTGGTTCAGGGCCTCAGGGGAGACCTCATTGAGGTTACCAGCCATCCCTTGCAGCATGGAGCCGCCCAGTTTATTAATGAGTCCCATTTGTAAAAACCCCCTTGAGAGGAATTGACGGCGTAGGTGCCGCCTGTGAGGCCATTGTAGCAGGCGGAGCGGGTGGGTGTCAACGCAGTCGGCAGGTTTTGCGGTATTGCCACGGTCCGGAGGGCGTATTATAATAAGGCAAACGAAAGGGGGGTGGAGTATGGTTAGACGGAGAGGACAGGATAAGGGCTGGTTTCAGCGGGATAACGCCGCCATGATGTACTCTGCCATCCAGAGCGGCACCTATTCGGCGGTGTACCGCTTTTCCGCCGTCATGACCCAGGAGGTGGACCCCCAGGCCCTCCAGCGGGCCATTGACCGCACCATGCCCCGGTTCCCCGGCTTCCATGTGAAAATCCGCAAGGGGGTATTCTGGTACTACTTCGAGCCGGACGACACCCCCGGGCCCTTTTTGCAGCCGGACATTCAAAACCCCTGCCAGCCGGTGTATTTTCAGAACAAGGACCAGCTCATCCGTTTTTTCTACTACCGCCACCGCATCTCCATGGAGGTGTTCCACGCCCTGGCCGACGGAGGCGGGGCGCTGGTGCTCTTGAAGGCCCTGTTGGCGGTGTACTTACGGGAGCTGGGGGAGGAGATTCCCAATGAGGAGGGGATTCTGGACGTGGACGAGGCCCCGGACCCCCAGGAGTGGGAGGACGCCTACGCCCGGTATGCCCGGTCCCGGGTGCGGCTGGGCAAGTCCGAGCCCAAGGCCTACCCCTGTACCGGAACCCCGGAGCCCTTCTACACCCTCAACGTCACCATGGGCTTTGTGTCGGTGCAGGCTCTGCGCCAGGTGGCCAAGAGCCATGGGGCCTCCATCACCGAGTATCTGGCCGCCGTGCTTATCCAGTCCATTCTGGCCCGCCAGCGCCGGGAGGGGGTCCGGGCGGGGCGGGGGGCGGGCCCTGCCGGTGGCTCTGGCCATCCCCATCAACCTGCGCCCCTATTTTCCCACCCGCACCATGCGCAATTTCATCCTCACGGTGCGCCCCTCCATTGACCCCGAGCTGGGGGACTATACCTTGGAGGAGATCATCTCCCAGGTCCATCACCACATGCGGCTGCACATCACCCGCCAGGAGATGCAGGGGGTCATCACCCGCAACGTGTTTCTCCAGCGGTTTTTGCCTCTCCAGCTCATTCCAGTGCCGGTGAAGAACTTTGCCGTGGACTTGGGGTACCGTCTGGCGGGCAACCGCCCCTATTCCACCACCTACACCAATCCCGGCGCTTTCCGGGTGCCGGAGCAGATGGCCCCCCACATCCAGCACATGGAGGTGGTGCTGGGCCAGTCCTACACCCCCCGGGTGAACTGCGCCTCCATCAGCTACGGGGACATTATGGAGATTACCTTTGCCGGGACGGTGAAGGAGACGGACGTGGAGCGGGACTTTTTCCGCACCCTGGTGCAGGATGGGCTCCACGTGAAGATTACATCCAATCGAAGGGAGTGAAGACAGGCCATGTCATACTGTGTCAACTGCGGGGTGGAGCTGGACAAGGACGCTACCAAGTGCCCCCTGTGCCAGACTCCGGTGGTCAACCCGGTGTGTCCGGTGGACACCACCATTCCCCCCAACTTCCCCGTGGAGCGGCGGGAGGTGGAGCCGGTGAACCACAGAGAAGTGGCGGTGCTGCTCTCCGCTCTGTACGGGGTGGTGGGCCTGTGCTGTGTGGTGCTCAACCTGCTGTTTTGGTGGCGGGGGATGCCCTGGTCCGCCATTGTGGCGGGGGCCTGCGCCATGCTGTGGGTGTGGACGGTGCTCCCTCTGCTGCTGCGCTCGTTGCACTCCATCTTCCTGGTGGGGCTGGACCTGCTGGCGGTGGCGGGCTTCCTCTGGGTCATCGCTATGGCGG
>CABPXX010000180.1 GCA_902461475.1 uncultured Eubacteriales bacterium
TGGCACAGCCTACCTAACAAAAAACGGCCTGACGGTATCCGTCAGGCCGTTTTTTATCGTTCCAGCAGTCTGGCCACCCAAGTGCGGTGGACCACCATAGCGCTTTTCGGGCAGAACTCCTGGCAGCAGAAGCAGCGGATGCACTTATCCCGATGGACCACCGCCTTCCCCTTCTCAATGGTGATGGTCTGGGCCGGACAGATGTTGGCGCACACGCCACAGCCCACACAGTGCTGTTTCACCACCTTGGGCTTCTGGCTGAACACCTTGGCCATCACCGCTCCCCGCAGCCGCTTGGACAGGTGCTTCCCGTCCCCCTCAAAGAGGTGGCCGTTGCCCGTCTCAATGCGCTGGAAGTCCGTGACCACAAAGTCCTCCACGTTGCCCTGGACGGTCAGCTCCTCCACGGTGGGAGGAATGAGCCCTCGCTCCAGCGCCGCCTCCAGGGTGGGCACCTCCTCCCGGCGCAGGCCCAACAGCTGGGCGCACACCAAGTCTGCCTTGTGAGGGTTCTCAGAGGCCGCCAGAAGGCCCACATGGCGCGGGGTACCTCCGGTAGGTCCGTTGCCCTCCATGCACGTCACGGCGTCTACAATGGTCAAGCGTGGCTTAAAATACTCGTCCAGGTCCACGATCATCCGGGCGAAGTCCCTAGGGTCAGGAAACCGGAAGTGGTACTCCGGCTTCATGGCGCCGGGGATGGACCCAAACATGTTCTTGGCTCCACAGGTCATAGCCATCATGCCGTGGGTCTTCAGCTTGCAGAAATTGATGATGGCGTCCGCCTTCCCGAGGTAGGCGGTATAGGTGAACTGGCGGCACACCTTGCCCTCCGGGTATTCCCCCTGGGCGTGGCTGAAATCCCAGTTCAGACGGCCTCCCGCCTGCTCCACCTGCTCTATCCCGGTGGCCTGGTACACCCGCTTGACATAGGCGGCATTGTACAGTCCGCCGGGGCTGTCTCCCACCACCACGTCCGCTCCACGCTCTGTCAGCATGCGCACCAGGGCGCACAGCAGAGACGGGTGGGTGGTGGCCGCCCGTTCCGGCTTGAGAAAGGTCACCAGGTTGGCCTTGATGGCGATTCTCATTCCCGGCTTCACCCAAGAAAGGCCTCCCAGGGGCTCCAGCACTCGTGCCAGGGCGGACTCCACCTCCCCCTGAGAATAGTCCTTGCAGGGGGTGAGCACCACATCCGGTTTCATACGATTCCTCCTTTGGACAAAAAACTCCCCCGGCCTATGCAGCCGGGGGAGTTGGTACAGCGATTTGAGAAACTTAGGCTTCCTCGGACTCTTCGGTCTCCTCCACGTCATTGCCCTCCAGCAGAGCACGGATGGACAGGGACACCTTCTTGTTCTCCTCGTCGATGGCGATGATCTTGGCGTCCACCATCTGGCCCTCAGTCAGCTCGTCGCCGGGCTTCTCCACACGGTGATCGGCAATCTGAGAGATGTGGATCAGGCCGTCCACGCCGGGAACGATCTCGGCGAAGGCGCCGAAGGTCATCAGCTTGACGATGCGCACGTTGGCCACGTCGCCCACGGAGTACTTGCTGGTGAACACAGTCCAGGGCTCCTGGCTGCGGTCCTTCATGCCCAGAGAGATCTTCTTCTTCTCGGGGTCGAAGCCGATGACGTACACGTCCACCTCGTCGCCCACGGAGACAACCTCAGCGGGGTTCTTGATGCGGGACCAGGACAGCTCGGAGACGTGGACCATGCCGTCCACACCGCCGATGTCCACGAAGGCGCCGTAAGAGGTCAGGCTCTTCACGGTACCGGTGTAGTGCTTGCCCACCTCGATGTTGTTCCAGATCTCGGCGGCGGCAGCGGCACGGGCCTCAGCGGCCACGGCACGGATGGAGCCCACCACGCGGCGGCGAGCACGGTTGACCTCGGTGATGCGCAGCTGCACGCGGGTCTTCACCATGCCGGACAGGTCAGCACCACGGGGCTGGCCGGACTGAGAGGCGGGGATGAACACGCGGATGCCCTTGACGTTGGCCACCAGGCCGCCCTTGTTCTCCTCGGTGATGATGCCTTCCAACACTTCCTTGCTCTCCACGGCGTTCTCGATGGTCTCCCAGTTCTTGGCAGCATCCAGACGCTTCTTGGACAGCTTCACCATGCAGTCGCGGTCGCTGACCAGCATGACGTAGGTCTCGATCTCCTCGCCAACCTTGGCAATGTCCTCCACCTTCACGTCGGGATCATCGCTCAGCTCGGACACGGGGATGTAACCGGGATACTTGATGCCCAGCTCCACCTGCACCTCGGTGGGTGTGATGGCAACGACAGTACCAGTGACCTTATCCCCCGTATTCAAAGTTTTGAACGATTCCTCCAGCATTTCAGCAAAGGACTGTTCAATCTCCATAATTTCGTCGCTCATTTTGTTGTAGACCTCCTTTATTATCCACTCCGGTGTGGATGCACCGGCAGTGATGCCAAGCGTCCGGACAGAGCAAAAGTCCTCCGGGGACAGAGCGTCTGCTTGCTCCACCTGCACCACGTGGGCACAGGACTCCTGGCAGATCTGGGTCAGACGCCGGGTATTGGAGCTTTTGGGGTCTCCGATGACGATCATACTGTCACACCTGCCGGCCAATTGAGCCGCCTCAGTTTGACGCTTAGACGTAGCACCACATATTGTATCAAAGTATTCCGCATTTGTACACACTTTTTTTGCATTTTCAACGGAATTTTCCCAATTCGCCCGAATGGCCGTGGTTTGGGAGGCAAACGTCAGGGGTTGATGGACCAATTCCGGGCGATTTTGGAAGATTTTTTCCAGTTCTTCCCAGTTTGCTGCCACCACAGAATTCTCTGCACATCCGGCAATGCCCACAATCTCCGGGTGGTCCGGGTCACCCACGATCACAGGCACCCGGCCCTGGGCGGCGGCATTGCGGACAATGTCGTGGATGCGGGTGACGTTGGGACAGGTGGCATCCACCACCTGGCAGTCCTTCTCCTGAAGCTGGGCGTACACCCGGTCCGGCTCTCCGTGGGCCCGGATGAGCACCGTGGTCCCCTGGGGGACCTCCCCCAAGCTGTGGACAGTCACTGCCCCCAGCTCTTCCAGTTTGGCAATCACATGGGCGTTGTGGGTGATCTCCCCCAGCAGATAGATCTTCTGGGTCTGGGCCAGCTGTTGGGCTTGCTCCACGGCCCGGCGCACGCCGTAGCAGAAGCCTGCGGACTTGGCAAGGAGCACTTCCTTCATACGCTACCTCCCAAATGATGAATCCGGTCCATGAGATCGTCAGCAATGCGCTGATAATCCTCCGGTCCCGCTTTTCTCCCCTCATAGACGGGGGCATAGGGCTTACCAAACACCACCCGGGTCTTGCGGAACAACTTCTTCTTGGGGGAAATGTACACCGGGAGGAGCATAGTTCCGGTCCGGGTGGCAAACATGGCCGCTCCGGTGTGGGCGGCGGCGTTCTCCCCCTCCTTCACACGGGTTCCCTCAGGGAAGAGAAGTAGCTTCTCCCCGTTGCGCAGCACCCGCATGGCCTCCTTGATGGCGGCCACATCCGCCTTGCCTCGCTTGATGCCGATGATGCCTGCGTTCTTCAGCAAAAAGCCCAGGACGGGAATTTTCATCAGCTCTTCCTTGGCGATGATACGGGTCTGGCACTTCCAGCCCAGCGCGCACACCACATACACAGGGTCTCCCAGGGTGGTGTGATTGCCGCACATCACCACGGCTCCCTCTGGCACGCTCTCCCGCCCCTCTACCTTCCACGGGTGGAAGATTCGCATAAAAATCCAGACCAGAGGATACAACACAGCATACAGTCGATTCATGGGCGCACGCCCTCCCTTCCCAGCTTGGCCACAATGGTCTCCAGCAGCAGCTTGTGGCTCTCCTCCAAGTCCTTGCCGGTGGTGTCCACCACGGTGGCGTCCTCCGCCTGTTTCAGGGGGGCAATGGCCCGCTCCATGTCCTGTCGGTCCCGCTCCACCACGTCGGCCAAAATCTGCTCCAGGTCGGCCTGCTGGCCCCGCTCCAGAAGCTCCAGATAGCGGCGCTGGGCCCGGTCCTTGGCGTCGGCGGTGAGGAAAATCTTCACGTCCGCCTGGGGCAGCACCACCGTGCCGATGTCCCGGCCGTCCATGATCACATCGTGCTCCCGGGCCATG
>CABPXX010000181.1 GCA_902461475.1 uncultured Eubacteriales bacterium
CCTGCCAGCAGCTGGCCCAGCAGCTGGGGGTGGCTCACCGGGTGCGGTTCCCCGGCCAGGTGTCGGACATGCCCACTTGGTACGCCGCCTGTGATGTGGTGGTATCCGCCAGCCGCATTGAGGGGTTGCCCTTCAATCTCATGGAGGCCATGTACTATGGTCGGCCCATTGTAGCCAGCAACGTGAAGGGCCACCACGACCTGCTCGCCCCCAACCAGGCGGGGCTTCTGTACCCCTACGGGGATGCGGCGGCCTGCGCCCAACAGATTCGGGACCTCTTGGCACAGCCTCAGCTGCGCCAGGCCCTGAGCACCGCCGCCCGACAGGCGGTCACCCCTTATCTGCTGCCCACGGTGCTGCCCCAGGTGATGGGACAGTATCAGCAGCTACTTGACTAGGGAGGAATTCACACACAATGATCAAGGAAAATCAACGCACCCTCAACTATATCAATGTCATTCTAGACGCCCTCCTCATTTTCCTGTGCATGCCCATCGCCTATTGGGCCCGGTTCTTCCTCTTCCCCTTTGACGACCGGGGCATCACCCTGCGCTATTACCTCATCCTCACCCTGTGCATGCTCCCCATCTTCCTCATCACCCTGGGAGCTATGAACCTCTACGACTCTTTGCGCACCAAGCGGCTGCACTGGGAGGTGGGGCGGCTGTTCTGGGCCTGCTCCATCAACTTTGTGGTGCTCCAGACCATCCTCTTTCTCATCAAACAGTTCTACTTCTCCCGTTTGACCTTCGTGCTCTACTTCGTGCTGGTGTTCTTCGCCCTCAGCGGCAAGCGGCTGGTGCTGCGGCTGTGTCTGCGCAAGTTCCGCAAGCAGGGCTTCAACCAAAAGCACGTGCTGCTGCTGGGCAACGGCCCCATGGCCCAGCGCTATATTCAGGCTCTGGCCGATGACCCCAACCTGGGCTTCTTTGTGGAGGGGTATCTGGCCTCCCAGGACACCATCCCCGACCTGGGCTACCTGGGCACGCTGGACGACCTGTCTTCGGTGCTCAGCGACTACCAGCCCGACGAGGTGGTGGCCGCTCTGTCCGCCCAGGAGTTCTCCCTCACTCCTACCATCATTGAGATCTGTGAGAAAGAGGGCATCAAGCTGTCCATCATCCCCTTCTATGCGGAATACATGCCCTCCAATCCCCAGTTTGACAACATCAACGGCATCCCCGTGATGAACATCCGCCGGATTCCCCTGGACAATCTGGTCTACGCCATTGTCAAGCGCACCATGGACATTGTGGGCTCTCTGCTGCTCATTCTGCTCACCTCGCCCATCATGCTCTTTGCCGCCATCGGTGTGCGCCTGTCCTCCCCCGGCCCCATCATCTTCCGTCAAGAGCGGGTGGGACTGCACAACAAGCCCTTTGACATGTACAAGTTCCGGTCCATGCGGGTCAACGCCCAGCAGGACACCGGGTGGAGCCGCAACCGGGACCCCCGGAAGACCAAGTTCGGCGCCCTCATCCGCAAGCTGTCCATTGACGAGCTGCCCCAGCTGTTCAACGTGCTCAAGGGCGACATGAGCCTGGTGGGTCCCCGTCCGGAAATCCCCCACTTTGTGGAGCAGTTCAAAGACGAGATTCCCCTGTACATGGTCAAGCACCAGGTACGCCCGGGCATCACCGGCTGGGCCCAGATCAACGGCCTGCGGGGTGACACCTCCATTGTGGACCGCATCCGCTACGACATCTACTATATCGAAAACTGGAGCATTTTCTTCGATTTGAAAATCCTGCTCATGACCCCCCTCAAGGGAATTATCAACCAGGAAAAGCTAAAGTAACCCTCCGCTTGCCCTGGCGACCAAATTATGCTACAATGACCCAAATGATGTAACATCCATCACCGCCGGACATGCGGCGTGGGAAAGACGGTGAAATGAAATGGAAATCCATGCTTCTGCGGAGAACTATCTGGAGGCCATCCTGGCCCTGAGCGAAAAAGGGCCGGTGCGCTCCATTGATGTGGCGCAACACCTGGGATTCTCCAAGCCCAGTGTCAGCCGCGCCATGAGCCTTTTGCGGGACAACGGCTATGTGGTCATGGATGAGAACAGCTTCCTGGTCCTCACCCCTGCCGGACAGGAGATTGCAGAGACCATCTACGAGCGCCACAAGCTGCTCAGCCAGTGGCTGACCTGGCTGGGCGTCCCCCCGGACATTGCCGCCGAGGACGCGTGTAAAATTGAGCACGACCTGAGCCCGGAGTCCTTCCAGGCGTTGAAGGACCACATTGCCCAGCATCAAGACAGAATGCAGTAAAAAATATCCCGAGAGCTTTTGCTCTCGGGATATTTTTATCTCTCCATTTCTCTTTTCCAATTGTCCCGGTCGGCCTGGGTGATCTCCCGCAGCACTCGGGCGGGATTGCCCACGGCGATGGAATTGGGGGGCACGTCCCGGGTGACCACGCTGCCAGCCCCCACCACGGCCCCATCTCCAATGGTGACCCCGGCCAGTATGACACAGCTGCCCCCAATCCACGTGTCCATGCCAATGTGGACCTCTGCCCCGAACTCCCAGCCCGTGGCCCGGTCCTCCGGGGCGATGGGGTGCCCGGCGGCGTAGATGGACACGTTGGGGCCGATGAGGGTACGGTCCCCAATGGTCACCGGACACACGTCCAAAATGGTGAGGTTGTAGTTGGTGAACACGTCCCGGCCCACCACGATGTGCTTGCCGTAGTCGCAGCGCAGGGGCGGTAAGATGGTGGAGTTTTCCCCGATGCCTCCCAGCAGCTGCTCCAGCAGGCCCCGCTGCTCCTCCCACCGCTGAGGCGGCAAATGGTTATAGCGATACAACAGCTCCTGGGCCGCCATGCGGGACTCCAGCAGCCCATCCTGGTTGGCCAGATAGGGCAGGCCCGCCAACATCCGCTCTCTGTGGTTCACGTTTTACCCTTCCTTTCGCTCCCCGGCCAGACTGTGGGCGAAGTCCTCCCACACCTGGTCCGGGTCGTCGGTCTGGCCCAGGGCCCACATCAGCTTGGTCACCGCCGCCTCGGTGGTCATATCATAGCCCTGGATGACCCCCTCCGCCAGGGCCTTCTGCCCTGCCTGGTAGAGGGCAAAATTGCTGCTCTCATAGAGGCACTGGCTGCACACCACCACAGACATGCCCGCCTGGGCCGCCTTTTGCAACTTCTCAATGAGGTTGCGGCGGATGAAGTGGAGTCCGCCGGTGCCGAAGGCCTCGATGACCACCCCACGGTAGTGCATATCCAGCAGCATGTCGAAGATCTCGGGGTTGAGTCCCGGGGTGAGCTTGATGAGAAACACCTCCCGGCACAGCTGGTCCCGCAGACGGCAGGGCCCCTTCACCGGGGGAATGGCGCTCTCGTCAATGGTGAGCCCCGAGCCGCTGACCTGGCCCACCAGGGGCCAGTTCACGCTCTCAAAGGCGGCAAAGTCGGTGGTGTGGGTCTTCACCGACCGACAGCCCAGAATCACCTTCCGGTCAAAGGCCACAAACACCCCCGGCTTTCCCGAGGCAGCCATGGCCAGGGCGGTGCGCAGATTGTCCAGGCCGTCGGTGAGGGGGGGCTCAATGGGGAGCTGAGCTCCGGTGAGCACCACGGGAATGGGGATGTTGCGCACCATGTAGGACAGCACCGAGGCGGTGTAGGCCATGGTGTCGGTGCCGTGGGAGATGACCACCCCGTCGTACTCCTCCCGGGCCTTGTAGACGTGGGAGGCGATGAGTTTCCACTCCTCGGGCTGGATGTTGGAGGAGTCCAGGTGGAGAATGTCCTTCACCGTCAGGTCATAGCTGCCCGCCAGTCCCCCCATGTAGTGGGCCAGCATATCCCCGTCCATGCCGGGGGCCAACCCCTCTTCCGTCATACGGGAGGCGATGGTGCCACCCGTGGTCAAAAGTAAAATTCGTTTCATGTTGATCCCCCTGGGATTCTCTCTTGATATCAATTTCAAGTATAGCGAATTTCCGCTGTCTTTTCAAGGGAATCCCGCCATTCCGGCCATCTTGCCGGGAGCTGAAAAACTTGGTATACTGAGAAAAAACAAAAGGAGGACCATCCTATGCCATACGATCTTCTGGTGGTGGGAGCCGGACCCGCCGGACTCTCCGCCGCCATTTACGCTCGGGCCCGCAACAAGTCCGTGCTGGTGGTGTCCAACG
>CABPXX010000182.1 GCA_902461475.1 uncultured Eubacteriales bacterium
TGAAGGGGCCGCTATGCGTCGGACCTGTCCCGGCATTGGCAAGGAGTGCGGCTCCACCCTGGGCAATAACCGCCTGCTGTATCAGGGCCTGTTTATGGCCCCCCACACCGTGGCACAGGCGTTGAAAACCGCTGTGTTTGGAGCGGCCCTCATGGAACAGATGGGGTATGAGACCGAGCCCCACTCTCTGGCACCCCGCCACGACATCATTCAGATGATTCACCTGGGCAACGGGGAAGGGGTCAAGGCCTTCTGTCGGGGGATCCAGTCCGGTGCCCCGGTGGACTCCTACGTCACCCCAGAGCCCTGGGACATGCCCGGATACGACTGTCAGGTCATCATGGCAGCTGGTGCCTTCATCCAGGGTGCCTCCATTGAGTTGTCCGCTGATGCCCCCATGCGGGAGCCCTACACGGTATATCTCCAGGGCGGCCTGACCTACGAGTCGGGCAAGGCCGGTCTGATGCTGGCCGCTCAAGAGCTGCTGGGTCACTGAATGGGTCAGGCCCCCGGGGGCATACAATGTCCCCGGGGGTGATTGTCGTGTCGGTACCGCTGCGCCGCCGTTGGAGACGGTGGAAACAGCAGCCTCTGTTTTTCATTTTACTGCCCATCCTCATTGCCATACTTCTCATCACTGTGGTCTTCTTCCAATTTTCCCGGAGCATGCGCCCAGTAGTAGAGACGGTGGCGGTAAGTCAGGCCACCAACCTCATCTCGGTGCTGGTATCTGACGTGGTAGACCAGTGCATGGAAGAGCAGGGGGTGGGTTACAATGATCTGATGGACCTGCACACCTCGGACGGCGACGGACTGACCACCGTCACTGGGCGCACAGCCACCATTAACCAGCTGCGCAATCAGATCACCCAAGCCCTGGTAGAGCAGCTGGAGAACCTGGACTCCGGGCAGTTGGGAGTTCCCCTGGGCAACCTCACCGGATGGATGATTTTCTCCGGACTGGGGCCCAAGCTTCGGGTCTCCATCGACTCGGTGGGGGACGTTGTGACCCAGGTCCACAACCAATTTGACAGTGCCGGTATCAATCAGACGCATCACCAGGTGCTCATGGACATCTCCGTCACGGTCCACCTGTTTATCCCCGGGGAGATCACCTCTGTCACCGTGGATACCACGGTGTGTCTGGCTGAAACGGTCCTCATTGGCACCGTACCAAACACCTATATACAAAATGGATAACTCATCACAAAGGAGATCAACGGATATGGATTCCTTGCAGCAAATCGAGCAGCTCCGCCGGGAGCTCAACCACCACAACTATCTGTACTATGTCTTGGACCAACCCACCATCTCCGATTTTGAATACGACCGCATGCTACGTCAGTTGGAGGAATTGGAGCAGGCCCACCCAGAGTGGATTACTCCCGATTCCCCCACCCAGCGGGTGGGCGGCAAGTCCCTGGACAGCTTTGCCCATGTAGTGCACCGGGTCCCCCTCCAGTCCCTGCAAGACGTCTTTTCCCCCGAGGAGCTGATGGAGTTCCACCAGCGAGTCTCGCAGGGAGGAACCACTGAATACCTTTTGGAGCCCAAGGTGGACGGCCTGTCCGTGGCCCTGGAGTATGAGAACGGCGTCTTTGTCCGGGGGGCCACCCGGGGAGATGGCATGGTGGGGGAGGATGTCACCGAAAATCTGCGCACCATCCGCTCCATCCCCATGGTGCTGGAGGGCACCCCCGAAACCCTCATCGTCCGTGGCGAGGTCTATATGCCCCGGAAAACCTTTGAGCGCCTCAACCAGGAACGGGAGCTGCGGGGCGAACCTATCTTTGCCAACCCCCGCAACGCCGCCGCGGGCAGCCTGCGCCAGAAGGACCCCAAAGTGGCCGCATCCCGGGGATTGGATATCCTGATTTTCAACATCCAATATGTAAATGGAATTTCCTTTACATGTGACAGCGACAGTTTGGACTATCTGCGTGGTCTCCGCTTCAAAGTCATTGACTATGTGAAGTCTACGGACATGGCAGAGATCCAAAAGGAAATTCAGAAACTGGGCGACCAGCGAGATAAATATCCCTTTGACATTGACGGAGCAGTTGTAAAGGTAAATAGCTTGTCTGACCGTGAGGCTCTAGGAGAGACGGCGAAATTCCCCCGCTGGGCTGCTGCCTTCAAATACCCGCCGGAGCAGAAGGAGAGCGTGGTACGGGATATTGTGGTGCAGGTAGGCCGCACTGGAGTGCTCACCCCAAAGGCTGTGGTGGACCCGGTGCGTTTGGCCGGCACCACGGTGACCAACGCCACTCTGCATAACCAGGATTTTATCACCGAGAAGGATATCCGCATTGGGGACACCGTGGTGGTACAGAAGGCAGGGGAGATCATCCCGGAGATCGTGTCTGTGGTTACCTCCAAACGCCCGGAGGGCACCGTACCTTATGAGCTGCCCCACCAGTGCCCCGTGTGCGGTGCTCCGGTGGTGCGAGACGAGGATGGGGCCCACGTACGGTGCACCGGGGCCGAGTGTCCCGCCCAGTTGCTGCGCAACCTGACCCACTTCGCCAGTCGAGATGCCATGGATATTGAGGGTCTGGGCCCGGCAGTGGTGGAAGGACTAGTCCAGGCGGGGC
Source organism: uncultured Eubacteriales bacterium (assembly GCA_902461475.1). GTDB lineage: Bacteria > Bacillota > Clostridia > Oscillospirales > Oscillospiraceae > Enterenecus. The sequence goes on from CABPXX010000182.1 coordinate 2,595, forward strand.
TTGTGCACACCCCCGCAGACTTGTACCAGCTCCAGCAGGAGCAGGTGGCCGCTCTGGACCGGATGGGCCAGAAATCGGCGGAAAACCTTCTGACCGCCATTGAGCGCTCCAAGTCCAACGACCTCTCCAAGCTGCTCTTCGCCTTTGGCATTCGCCAGGTTGGTCAGAAGGCCGCCAAGGTGTTAGCCGCCAAGTTCGGCTCTCTGGAGGCGCTGGCCCAGGCAGGGGTGGAGGAGCTCACAGCCATTGACGACATTGGTCCCATCACTGCGGAGTATCTCACCGCATGGTTTGCATCTCCCCAGAGCCAGCATCTGATGCACAGCCTGGCCCAGGCAGGGGTGAACACTTTGAGTACCGCCGCCCCAGTGGGAGATCGTCTGGCAGGCCTCACCTTTGTGCTCACCGGTGAGCTGTCCCACTGCTCCCGCAAGGAGGCAGGGGGCATGCTGGAGACCCTGGGAGCCAAGGTGTCCGGCTCTGTGTCCAAAAAGACCAGCTGTGTCATTGCTGGAGAGGCGGCAGGCTCCAAGCTGCGCAAGGCCAATGAACTGGGCATTCCCGTCCTGGACGAAGCCCAATTCCTCCAGCTGATTAGCGATGAGCCCCAGCAGTACCAGCCCATTCTCACCGACCTCACCACCCAGAAATAGAATCGAGGTAATCCTTTCATGAAACTCAACGTTGCCCAGCGCATGGAGAAATTCCAGCCTGGTATTTTCAATGTCTTGGATGAACGCCGCCAGCAGCGGCTGGCCCAAGGGCTTCCGGTGTACAATCTGTCCATTGGCACCCCAGACTTTCTCCCAGACCCACACGTGGTACAAGCCCTAGCCCAGGCGGCCAGCCAGCCCGCCAACTACCGCTATTCTCTCACTGAGCTGCCGGAGCTGGTAGAGGCGGTGCAGCACTGGTATCTGCGCCGTTACGGCGTGGAATTAGAGCCGGATGAGCTGATGAGCATCTACGGCTCTCAGGAAGGGCTGACCCACATCGGCTGGGCTCTGTGTGACCCAGGAGATGTGGTACTGGTGCCTGACCCAGGCTATCCCATCTTTGAGATGGGCCCCGCTCTGTGTGGGGCAAAAATCGTCCACTATCCGCTGAAGGAAGAAAACGGCTATCTTCCCGATTTGGACGGGATGGACCCGGAACTGGCAGACCGAGCCAAGATGATGGTGGTATCCTATCCCGCCAACCCTGTGTGCGTCACCGCTCCCGACGAGTTCTACCACAAGCTCATCGCCTTTGCCAAGGCCCACAATATCATCATCCTTCACGACAACGCCTACTCCGACATCATCTTTGACGGACGGGTGGGGAAGTCCTTCCTGGCCTACGAGGGAGCCAAGGAGGTGGGGGTAGAGTATAACTCCCTGTCCAAGACCTGCAACCTCACGGGTGCCCGTATCTCCTTTGTACTGGGCAATCGTCAGATCATTCAGACATTCCGGCGGCTGCGCTCCCAGATCGACTACGGCATCTTCCTGCCGGTACAGTACGCTGCCATTGCTGCCCTCAACGGGCCCCAGGA
>CABPXX010000183.1 GCA_902461475.1 uncultured Eubacteriales bacterium
ATGGAGCCTTTGCTGGGCGCCGGCGACAACACCTACCACTACGCCCAACAGTACGCCACCTGTGTCATTGTCATTGGCGGCATTCCCACGGTCCTGTCCAACGTGCTGGCCAACCTCATCCGCAGCATTGGCCGCTCCCGGGAGGCCAGCGCGGGTATCATCTTGGGTGGCCTGCTGAACATCGCTCTGGACCCCCTCTTTATGTTTGTACTGCTGCCCCAGGGCCAAGAGGTGCTGGGCGCCGGACTGGCCACCTGCCTGTCCAACTGCGTGGCCCTGCTCTTCCTCCTGGTGGTGCTGGCTCGGATGGGCCGGGGCTCCATCATCACCTGCTCCCCAAAGGCAGGCCTACCCCAGCGCAGCAGCATTGTGGCGGTGTTCGGGGTGGGCATTCCCTCCGCCATCACCATCCTGCTCTTCGATTTGGACTATGTGGTCATTGACAAGCTGATGGTATCCTACCACGACGTGGCTCTGGCCGCCGTGGGCATCGTCCTCAAAGTGGAGCGGTTCCCCCTGAACGTGGGGGTGGGCATCTGTCAAGGCATGTTGCCCCTGGTGGCCTACAACTACTCCGCTGGAAATCAGCAGCGGATGAATGATGCCATCCGCCTCTCCCGCCGCCTTGGTCTGATTGTGGCGGCCATCAGCATTGCGCTGTATGAGATTTTCGCCGTCCAGTTCTCCAACCTGTTCATTGGAGACGCCCAGACGGTGGAGTTGGCCTCCCAGTTCCTCCGCATCCGAGTGCTGGCCACCCCGCTGATGTTCCTGAGTTTCTTCACCGTGTACCTGTTCCAGGCCTTCGGCAAAGGGCGTGTGTCCCTCTTTCTGGGTGTGACCCGGTGGCTGTTTCTCAACATTCCCATGCTCTTTATCCTCAACGCCATCTTCGGCATGTTCGGCATCGTCTGGTCCCAGATCACGGCGGACACCCTCAATGTCATTCTCTCCTTCTACATCTACTTCCGGTTCCGCCCCTCTGCCAACGAGCTTTGCCCCACAAATACGCAACAAGGTCTGAAATCCTAGAGATTTCAGACCTTGTTGTTTATTCTCCTTCCACCGCCAGGCACAGCCCGGAATAGGGTGGAAGAGACAGTTGAACTTGGTTGTGCTGGGTGGGCAAAACGCTCTCGTCCCGCTTCACGCCCCCGCCGTACTCCTCCCACTCCGTGGAGAGGATGGGCCGCAGTCCGGCGCACCCCTCCACAGGGAGTTGGTAGCCGTCCTGCGTCTGGTCCGAGAAGTTGAACACGAACACCAGCCGCTCCTTGGCGCTGCGCCGTTCCATGGCGTAGATACATCGCTCTTCCTGGTGGCAGTCCAGCCACCGGAAGCCCTGCTCTCGGTCATCCTCCTGCCACAGGGCGGAGTGGTTGAGATACAGGTGGTTTAAGTCCCGGATGAACCGGAACAGCTCATCATGCTTGGGGTAACGGAGCAGATTCCAGTCCTGTTCCCTGCTCTCGTCCCACTCCCGGAACTGCCCAATCTCATTGCCCATGAAGTTGAGCTTCTTCCCAGGATGGGCCATCATGTAACAGTACAGGGCTCTGGCCTGAGGGAACTTCCCCTCATAGTCCCCATACATCTTCTGGAGGATGGTGGCCTTTCCGTGGACCACCTCGTCATGGGACAGGGGAAGTAAATACCGCTCCTGATAGAAATACATCATGGAGAAGGTGAGTTTGTGATAGTGCTGGGGCCGCATCTGGGGCGGGGTCTGGAAGTAGGACAGAGTGTCGTTCATCCACCCCAGATCCCACTTGTAGTCAAAGCCCAGCCCGCCGTGGGCCACATCTCCGGTCACACCAGAATAAGAGGTGGAGTCCTCGGCAATGAGCAGGGCGTGGGGCAGCCGCTGCTTGAGGCCCTGGTTCATGGTCTGCAAAAACTGGATGGCCCCACGGTTCTCCCCCCGTCCCGGGTCTCCCTGCCAGTAGATGAGATTGCTCACCGCATCCATGCGCAGGCCGTCCACGTGAAACTCCTTCAACCAATAGAGAGCCGCCGACTGGAGGAAGCTCCGAACTTCCCCTCTGGAGTGCATGAAGTTGCAGCTGCCCCACTCGCTGCGGCCCACCGCAGTGTTGGGGTACTCGTAGAGCGGGGTGCCGTCATAATTCCACAGGGCGTAGTCGTCCACCGCAAAGTGCACCGGGACAAAGTCCATGATGACCCCGATGTGGTTTTGGTGGCACTGGTCAATGAAGAACCGCAGCTGATCGGGGGTTCCATAGCGAGAGGTGGGGCTGAAAAATCCAGTGTCCTGATACCCCCAGGAGGCATCACAGGGGTGCTCGGCCAGGGGCATCAACTCAATATAGTTATAGCCGCACTCCTTGACATAGGGGATGAGCCGCTGGGCCAGCTCCTCATAGGTGTACCAGTCATCGGGGGCATCGGATTTTCGCTGCCACGAGCCCAGGTGCACCTCGTAAATGTTCAGGGGCTGCTGGTACCCCTCTCCCCTGCGGTCCATCCACGCCCCATCCTGGAAAGAATAGCTATCCAGGGAGTGGACCACAGAGGCGGTATTGGGCCGCTTTTCGCTGCCAAATCCATAGGGGTCGCAGTGGTCAATGGTCTTCCCAGTCTGGCTGGTGATGCGGAATTTGTACCGGGCCCCCACCTCCACCTGGGGGGCGGTGAGTTCCCAGAAGTTCCCGTCGTAGATCTTGTGCATCTCACTGCCCTGCCAGCTGTTAAAATCTCCGATCACCGAGATACTGGCGGCATTGGGGGCGAAGGTACGGAAGACCACGCTGCCGTCCCCCTGCACCTGGGCTCCAAGAAAGCGATAGGCCTCAAATTCCTGGCCCGTGTAAAATCCGTAAAAGTCCATGGCGACCTCCTGACATTTCTAGACAATCGTCGGTTTTCCAACTATAATGGAGTATACATGGTAGGATCTCCGCTGCACACCAGCAGCTGAGGACAGCGGTAGGATAACCAACCTTTGTAGCAAAGTGTCGGGAAAGGACGGGGCGTATGGACATTCGAGTGAAGAAAACCCGGCGGAGTATCATCACCGCCTTTATGGAACTGCGGGCCCACAAGCCCCTGGAGAAAATCACGGTCAAGGAGCTGTGTGAAAAGGCGGAGATCAACAAGTCCACCTTTTACACCCACTTCACAGACATCTACCACCTGTCCGATCAGCTGGAGCAGGAGCTCATCCAGCAGGTGGTGGACAACCTCCCCCACCCCCAATACGTGGTGGAGCACCCCAAAGAGTTCACCCAGGAGCTGTTTCTGGCCTTTTACGCCCAGTCTGCCCGGATCGACAAGCTGTTTTCCGGACCCCAGCGGGGAAATTTAGTGGTCAAGCTCCACGCCGCCCTGAAGGAGCGGATTTTCCAGGCCTATCCCCAATATGAAAACGATCTGTTCTTCAATGTCTATCTCAACTTCGCCATTTTCGGGGGCTACTACGCCATGTGCGAGGGAAAAGCCATCGACACCCCAGGCACCATTGCCGCCATCGCCCAGATCACCGAACACTGCTCTCGGGCCCTGGTGGAAGATCTGCACGCCCGAAAACAGGCAGACTAAACAGAGTCCGGCACAGGAACCTTCCCGTGCCGGACTCTCTGTATGATTATAGGTTGCTGTATCCCATGAGGGAGGCATCCACCGCCCGGGCCGCTTCCCGGCCCTCGGCAATGGCCCACACCACCAGGGATTGGCCCCGGCGCATATCGCCGGCGGTAAACACCCGCTCCACGCTGGTCTCATAGCCGCCGGGCTGGGTGGCCACGTTGGTGCGGCCGTCCCGCTCCACCCCGAAGGCCTGGGCCACATACTCCTCACTGCCCAAAAAGCCTGCAGCGATGAGCACCAGGTCGGCGGGCACCTCCACCTCGCTGCCCTCCACAGGCACCATCTGCATCCGTCCGGTGGCCTCGTCCTTTTGGGGCTCCAGGCTCACCAGCACCGCCCCGCACACATGGCCCTGGGCGTCCTGCTTGAACTCCTTCACCGTGGTCTGGTACCGGCGGGGGGCATCGCCCCACACGCCGAGGGGCTCCCCCAAGTGACG
>CABPXX010000184.1 GCA_902461475.1 uncultured Eubacteriales bacterium
GTCCGGTCGACGGCGGAGAGCACCCCTCCAGTACCAGGCGGTCAAAGTCCTGGGCGAGATGGGAGAGGTGTCAGCCAAGGAGCTGTGTTATTTCACTGGGGCCTCCATGAGTACGCTGCGGTCCCTGGAAAAACAGGGGCTTCTCACCCTGCGCAAGCAAGAGGTATTCCGCCGCCCGCCTCAGGTAGGAGTACAAAATTCCCAGGCTCCGACCCCTGTGGCCCTCAATGAGCAGCAGCCCATGGACGGTCTGTGGGCGCTGATGGAGACCCGGCGGGCTGCTGCCGCCCTGTTGTACGGGGTCACTGGCAGCGGAAAGACCCAGGTCTATATCCAGCTCATCCACAAGGGCCTGAAGGAGGGCAGGGGTGCCATGGTGTTGGTGCCCGAGATCTCCCTTACACCCCAGCTCATGGACCAATTTACTTGCCAGTTTGGCCAGCAGGTGGCCATTCTCCACAGCGGCCTATCCACGGGAGAGCGGTACGACGAGTGGAAACGGGTCCGCTCTGGTCAGGCCATGGTGGTGGTGGGTACCCGCTCGGCGGGGTTTGGCCCCGGGCGCAACCTGGGGCTTGTGGTGCTGGACGAGGAGCAGGAACCTACCTACCAGTCTGAGCAGAACCCCAGGTATCACGCCCGAGATGTGGCCAAGTTCCGGTGCTCGAAAGAGAACACTCTGCTTCTCTTGGGCTCGGCGACCCCATCGGTGGAGACCATGTACCACGCCAAGGCAGGAACCTACCATCTGTTCACCCTGGAGCACCGCTTCAACCAGCGGGAACTGCCCCAGGTGACGGTGGTGGATATGCGAGAGCAGTTGCGAGAGGGGAACGGAGTTGCCCTCAGCCAGCCCCTGGTGGAGGCATTAAGAGAGACCATTGACCGGGGAGAACAGGCCATCCTCTTTGTCAACCGGAGAGGCAGTAGCCAGATGGTGGTGTGCGGAGAGTGCGGGGAGTCCCCCAGCTGCCCCCGGTGCTCGGTGCACCTGACCTACCACAAGGCCAACGGTCGCCTCATGTGCCACTACTGCGGCTACTCTCAGCCGCTACCCCAGCACTGCCCCCAGTGCGGTGGCATTTACAGCTTTGTGGGGCTGGGCACCCAGAAGGTGGAGGAGGAGCTGAAACGCCTCTTTCCCGGCGTGTCGGTGATGCGTATGGACACCGACACGGTGTCTGGTGTCCAGGGCCACGCCAAGCTGCTGGCCCAGTTCCGGGAGGAGAAAATCCCGGTGCTGGTGGGCACCCAGATGGTGGCCAAGGGGTTGGACTTTGAAAATGTGACTTTGGTGGGGGCGGTGGCTGCCGACCAGACCCTGTATGTGGAGGACTACCGGGGCGGAGAGCGCACCTTCTCTCTGCTTACCCAGGTGGTGGGCCGGGCTGGCCGGGGTGGCAAGACCGGCCGGGCCTTTATCCAGACCTCCACCCCCGGCAATGAGGTCATCCAGTGCGCCTCCCGTCAAGACTATGACGGGTTTTATGAGCAGGAAATCCGCATGCGTCAGCTCCGGGACTGCCCCCCCTTTGGGGATTTCTTCGTGCTGCACATCACCGGAGACCAGGAGCACGAGGTGCTGCGGGTGTGCATGCGGCTGCGCCAGGCCTTTGAGCAGATTCTCTCCCAGCCCTGGTATCGCTCTATGCCATGCCGCCTGCTGGGCCCCGCTCCAGCAGCGGTGGTGAAGGTGAATAACCGCTACCGATATCATTTGACGTTACAGACCAAAAACACTAGACAAGCCCGGGAGCTGGTGGCCCACATGGTGCGCCAAGCTCAGACAGACAAGGCCAACCGGGGCGTGTCGGTGTATGCAGATATCAACCCTCAGGATTAATCCAACAAAGGAGGACATGACACATGTCATTGAGAACTATTTTGACCCAAGGAGACCCGGCGCTGGCTAAGACCTGCCACCCGGTGGAGAAATTCGACGAGAAGCTTCACGATCTGTTGGACGATATGAAGGAGACCCTGGCCCAGGCCAACGGCGTGGGCCTGGCTGCTCCTCAGATCGGCATTCTGCGCCGAGTAGTCATCGTCATGGATGACCAGGAGAACATGGTGGAGCTGGTCAACCCCCAGATCATTGCCTCGGACGGAGAGCAGACTGGTCTGGAGGGCTGCCTGTCTGTGCCCGGAAAGTACGGCGTGGTCACCCGTCCCGCCATCGCCACCGTGCGGGCCCAGGACCGCAACGGCAACTTCTTTGAGATGAGCGGCGAGGGCATTGTGGCCCGCTGCTTCTGCCACGAGCTGGAGCACCTGGACGGGCACCTGTTTGTGGAGCACACCGACCGGCTCTATACGGTGGATGAGCTGGATGCCATGGAGGACGAGGACGCATGAGAATCGTCTTTATGGGCACCCCGGACTTTGCCGTTCCCTCTCTGCGCCGCCTGGTGGAGGACGGCCATGAGGTGTGTGGAGTCTTCACTCAGCCGGACAAACCCAAAAATCGCGGCATGAAGCTGCTGCCGCCCCCTGTGAAGGAGTATGCCTTGTCGGTGGGAATTCCCGTGTTTCAGCCCACCACCCTGCGGGATGGAAGCGCCCTGGAGCAACTGCGGGAGCTGGCCCCGCAGCTCATTGTGGTGGCGGCTTACGGTAAGATTCTCCCCGTGGACATTTTGCAGTTGCCCCCTCTGGGGTGCATCAACGTCCACTCCTCTCTCCTCCCCAAGTACCGGGGTGCGGCCCCCATCAACTGGGCCATCCTCAACGGAGAGCGTGAGACCGGAGTGACCATCATGTATATGGCGGAGGGGCTGGATACCGGCGACATGCTGGCCAGCGCCGCCACGCCCATTGATCTCAACGAGTCTGCCCAGCAGCTCCACGACCGTCTGGCCCAGATGGGGGCGGATCTGCTGCCCCAGGTGCTGGACCAGATGGAGAAGGGAACAGCGGTGGCGGTACCCCAGGACGACGCCCAGTCCTGCTATGCCCCCATGCTCTCCCGGGCCCTGTCCCCCATTGACTGGGGTCACACTGCCACCCAAATCCACAACCAGGTGCGGGGCCTGACCCCCTGGCCCGCCGCCACGGCGGTAGTGGACGGCGTGCGGTGCAAGATCATCCGCACGGCGGTGGGAACCGAGCAGACGACCCAGGCCCCTGGCACCTGCATCAAGGCAGACAAGCGGGGCCTGTGGGTGGCCTGTGGAGAGGGCACTGTATTGGAAATTTTGGAGCTTCAACCCGACGGGAAGAAATCCATGGCGGCCCACGCCTTTTTGCTGGGTCACCCCCTGAAGGAGAAGGAAGCCATCTGAGAGGAGTTTACCTATGGGTTCTGCCAGAGAAGCGGCCATGCTGAGCCCGACAGCCTGCGATACCGCCGCAGCCTGGTCTGAGGGACATTTGAAGCGAATCCTGAAAGAGAGCGCCCTGGACCGTCGGGATGCCGCCCTGGCCACCCGGCTGTGCTTTGGCGCGCTCCAAACCCGGATGACTTTGGACTGGTATCTGGAACGCCGCTGCACTGGTGGCCTGAAAAAACTGGAACCCAAGGTGCTGTCCATTCTGCGTCTCTCCCTGTATCAAATCCTGTATATGGACAAGATTCCACCCAGTGCGGCGGTAAATGAAGGGGTCCAGCTGACCAAAAAGCACTGCCGCAATCCCCGAGCGGCTGGGATGGTCAACGGCGTGCTCCGGGGTATCCTCCGGGACATGCCGATTCCTCTTCCCCAGGGGAAGGACGAGCTGGAGACCATCGCCCTCCAGACCAGCCACCCCCGGTGGCTGGTGGAGGAGTTTGCCCAGGTGCTGGGCGTGGACGGCGTGAAGGCCTGGGCCCAGGCAGACAACTGCCAGCCCCCCACTACGGCCCAGGTAAACACGGTGGTATGCACCGTGGACCAGGCGGTGGAGGAGCTGGAGCGAGACGGGGTGGAGGTACAGCGCCACCCCTGGCTGGAAGGCTGCCTGCTGTTGAGCAGCACCGGAGATATGGAGCGGTTGAGCGCCTACCAGAAGGGCTATTTCTACATCCAGGATGCGGCAGCCCGCCTGGCCGTGACGGC
>CABPXX010000185.1 GCA_902461475.1 uncultured Eubacteriales bacterium
ATTGGATGCGTCCCGGGTAGAGGGGGCCCTTTCTCAGCCGAGCCTCGGCCAATTCCACCCTGGTCAACGGAGAGGGGCAGAACATCGCAGACCCCGCCAGCTATACCGACACCATCACCGCCAACTCCCAGCCCGCTCTGGGTCAGACCCAACTGGGCCGGTATGTGCGGCTGTACATTCACAAGACCAACGCCCAGGCCCCCGGCGGCAACAATGTGAACATTGCCGAGATCGAGCTCATGGGCACCAACCCCGACGTTCACTCCCCTGTGGACGTGGATGGGGAGCTGAGCAAGGTCACCGTCTCCAATCCCAGCCTGGGAGACACCCAGATTACCCTTCCCACCATCTCTGGGGCGGATCTGGTGGTGCGGGGCAGCGAACTGGAGAACGTGGTGGCCAATGACGGCGCCATCAGTTCCTGGAACATTGGCGCTCGGGACGTGACGCTGCTGCTGCGCCTCACCGACCGGGGAGACGAGACCAGCTATGCCCAGAAGAATGTCGCCGTCACCGTGCCCGACCACTCCTCCAACTATCCCACTGAGTGGTTCCCCACGGTGACCAACCCCAACCCCAAGCCCGAGGTCATTCCCACCGTCCAGGAGTGGTACGGCTATGAGGGCAGCTTTACCCTCACCGCGGACTCCAAGGTCATCCTCAACGACAAGGCCAATGTGGGCCTGGACAAGGTGGCCCAGAACCTGGTGACCGATGTGGAGGAGATCTCCGGCCTCACCCTGACAGTGGAGACAGGTACCGCTCCCACCGGGCCCCACGACATCTATCTGGAGTCCCTCACCGACCCCGCCGCCTATGACCTGGGGGAGGAGGGCTACCTGATGGTGACCAATGACCAGGGGCTGCACATCTATGCCCCCACCTATACCGGCTGCCTGTACGGCACCATCACCGCCGAGCAGATTCTGTGGCAGGCCCAGGACCATGTGCCCATTCCCCAGGGCATCATGCGGGACTATCCCGCCTATGAGGTGCGTGGCATCATGCTGGACGTGGCCCGCACCCCCTACCGCTATGAACTGCTCCAGGACTATGCCAAGATCATGCTGTGGTACAAGATGAACGAGTTCCACCTGCATGTCAACGACAACGACAACGCCAACATCAGCTCCTCCTCCTTTGAGACCCACTCCGGCTTCCACCGCCTGGAGAGTGAGGAGTTCCCCAGCCTCACCTCGGAGACCAAGCATGCAGGCATTCCTGCCGATCTTATCAACTCCGACTACTACAACAACAACGAGGACTATCAGGGCAACCCCACCTACACCAAGGACCAGTGGCGGGAGCTGACCCAGATGTGTGAGGATATGGGCATGTATGTGCTCACCGAGCTGGACATGCCTGGCCACTCCCTGCTGTACAACAAGTACGCCGCTGAGAACCCGGACAACATTGAGTGGCTGGCCGGGGGCACCATGCTGGCCCCCAGCACCACCAGCCTGGGCCAGCAGTTGGAGCTGCTGGACTTGACTGGACCCAACAGCCAGCGGGCCCTGCGCTTTGCCTCCACCCTGTGGGACGAGTACACCCGTGGGGAGGACCCGGTGGTGAATGCGGACGTGGTGCACATCGGTGCCGATGAGTACTGGGTGCATAACCAGGCTACCAACGACGCCTTTGCCAAGTTTGCCGACACTATGCGCCAGACCATCCAGAACAACCTGGGTGAGGACACCAAAATCCGCATGTGGGGCGCCAGCACCGGTAGCTTTGCTACCGCTCAGACTGCCCTGGGCAAGACCGCCCAGGAGCTGGCGGAGGACTACCAGCTGGACATCTGGAGCACCGCCTATGACCAGACCGCCCAGCGTGTGGCCGAAGGGTATCAGGTCATCAACTGCCGGGACGCCTTCCTGTACGCCAACCCCGGCCGCACCAACCGAGACGTGCCCAACGCCGAGTATCTGTTCTACGACTGGAACCCCACCATGTTCGGCGGCTCCAACCCCCTGGTGGGTGAGCCCAACCTGGTGGGCGCCAAGGGCGTGGTCTGGGGCGACCAGAGCCAGGAGGGCATGACCGAGCAGGACATCCACCAGCGGGTGCTGCGAACCGTGTCCATCCTCAGCGAAAAGACCTGGGGCGGCACCGACGAGGAAGATACCTTCCCCGAGTACGAGCTGCGTGCCGCCCGTCTGGCTGAAGGCCCCGGCACCCAGATCGCCATGGAGGTGGACAGCGCCAGCTCCCTGGTGCTGGACTACGACTTCCAGAATGTCTCCAAGGACGGAGACAAGGTGTATGACGCCAGCGGCAACGGCTATGACGCCACCATCACCCAGGGCAGCGTGGAGGGCGGCTGGCTCACCTTTGACGGCTCCACCCTCCTGGAGACCCCGCTGAAGACTCTGTCCTATCCCTACACCGTCTCCTTTGATTTGAAGCTCTCCGCCCAGGACGGTGAGGCCAACACCGCCGAATCCTCCCTGTTCTCCGGCTATGACGGCCGCATCCAGGTGGCGGGACACAACGGTAACCTAAGTGCGGATGTGAACTACTTCACCCGTGACTTTGGCTACCAGGTGCCCACCAACGGCACCGCCGTGAACATCACCATCGTGGGCACCTTCCAGGCCACCCGGCTCTATGTCAACGGCCAGCTGGTGACCTTCCTGTCCCAGAAGCAGGACCAGGACGGCGTGACCCCCAATGCCGTGTCCACCCTCTACTCCTCGGTGCTGCTGCCCCTGGAGAAGATCGGTCAGGACTTCCACGGCCAGATGGCCAACCTGAAGGTGTACAACAAGGCCCTGTCTGCCCAGGAGGTAGCGGGGACCGATGACGGCCTGGTGAACGTGGCCCAGGACGCCTACGCCGGCGGCGACTCCTACGAGAGCAGCGACGCCTCTGGCCAGGACAACGGAGTGCAGCGCACCCGCATTGCAATGAAGGCGGTGGACGGCGAGACCTTCACCAGCGACGGCGATGCCTCTTCGGAGATCTACTCCTACTGGCAGGGCGACCACGGGGACAGCTCCATCACCGTGGACCTGGGCCAGGTGCGCACCATCTCCCAGGTGAACCTCCAGTGGAGAGCCGACGGCGTGGGCCGTAACATCAAGATCATGACCTCTCTGGACGGGGAGACCTGGACCGAGGCCAAGGTGGTCTCCGGCAACACCGCTGCCCGCCAGACCGTGAAGCTGGACCAGGCGGTGGAGGCCCGCTTTGTGAAGATGCAGGGCAACCAGTCCAGCGGCGTGTACAAGCTCCAGGAGATGCTGGTCTACGAGCAGGTGGATAAGGCCCAGCTCAATGAGCTGCTGGCCCAGGCCGAGGACATCGTGGCCGAAAAGGGCCTGGCCTTTACATCCCAGGGCACCCAGGAGGAGAAGGCGCTGTTTGAGGCTGTGGTGCTGGCACGGGCGCTCAACGACAGCCCCCTGGCCACTCGCAGTGAGGTGGAGAACAGCGCCACAGCGCTGAATGAGGCCATGGAGAATCTGCCTGTGGAGCCTACACCTACTCCCACTCCCGAGCCTACGCCGGAGCCCACCCCCGAGCCCAGCCAGATAGACAAGACTCTGCTGGAGAAGACCATCGCCTACGCCGAGGGTCTGGACACCACCGGGGTCACTGACTCCGCCAAGGCCGCCTTTGAGAAGGCACTCACCGAAGCCAAGGCTGTGATGGCCGATCAGGAGGCTACCCAGGACCAGGTCAACGCCGCTTGGGACGCCCTGCTGGAGGGCGTCTGGGGCCTGGGCCTCACCCAGGGCGACAAGACCATGCTGGAGCAGCTCATTGCCAAGGCGGAGAACATGACTGCCAATGCCGACAAGTATGTGGCCGAGCACTGGAAGGAACTGGTGGATGCCCTGGCGGCAGCTAAGGACGTCATGGCCGACGGCGATGCCATGGAGGAGGACGTGCAGCCCGCCGCCCAGGCTCTGCTCAATGCCATCCTGGTCCAGCGTTTCAAGGCGGACAAGTCCATTCTGGAAGACCTCCTGAACAAGGCCGAAGGCATGGACCTCAACGGCTACACCGCCGAGAG
>CABPXX010000186.1 GCA_902461475.1 uncultured Eubacteriales bacterium
CACCAGCCGGGCCAGTACCAGGGACTTCCGCCCGTGTTTGCTGCTGGTAAGGATGGGCCAGGTCTTGTACACGTGGTCGTCGGAAACGCTGCCGCACAGGCAGACAAACACAAAGGGCAGCACCATGAGGTTGAGCCATTGGGCCATGCTCAAGATCCCGCTGTACCCCTTGGCATAGTCCAGGGTATAGGGGGTGGTGATTCCAGCCCGCTCCGTCTCCCAGTAGTCGATTTCCTTCTGGGTGAGGCGTTGGTTTTGGTATTGCTCCTCCTGCCAGTACGCTATGGCTTCGTAGGTCTTATCCGCCATCTGATCCGTCCAGTCCCCCAGGGGATTGAGAAATGTTACGCCAATTGCGTCCTGCACCAGAAAGCGGTTTAATAGAAGAAAACTCACTGGCCAAATGGTTTTTCCCAGGTAGTATTCGTTTAGCTCCCGCATTTCCAGAGCCGCCTCATTGTCCAGCAGACACCCGGCGTCCTCCTGGGAAAAACGGCGCTCCAGCTGGATGGCCTCATAGCGGGAGACGGTGTCAAAGACCAAGGTCCCGTCCTCTTCCGCATACGCCACCTCCTCCTGGGCTAGAAGGGGTTTCACGTTGAGAAAGATGGTAACTCCTACCATCGTCAAGATAAGGAGGAGTATATAGGGCCTTGTGAGGATTTTTTCAGTTCATAGCGGTAGAGTGTTCCAAACATGCTCACATCCCTCCCCCTTCAAACTGCTTGAGATAAAAACCTTCCAGGTCCTGGGGGGTGTCGTGGGCCTCCCCATCGTAGATGAGCTGACCGTCCCGGACCATCAGAATCCGATCTGCGATGTGTTCCACATCCGAGACGATGTGGGTGGAGAGGAGCACGATGTTCCCCTCTCCCTGCTCCTGGATGAGGGTGCGGAAGCGCACCCGCTCCTTGGGGTTCAGCCCGGCGGTGGGCTCGTCCAAAATGAGGAGCTTGGGCTGGTTTAAGAGGGTCTGGGCAATGCCCAGCCGCTGCTTCATGCCCCCGGAGTAGGTTCTGATCTTCTTGCGCCCCACCTCCGCCAGCCCCACCACTTCCAGCAGCTCCAGACTGTGTTGCCGGGCACGGCTGCGCTCCATCCCTTTCAACGCCGCCATGTAGAGGAGAAAATCCAGCCCGGTAAAGCTGGGGTAGTAGCCGAAGTCCTGGGGCAGATAGCCCAGGACCGCCCGGTAGGCCTCGGTGGACACATCCAGGCCGTCCAAGGAGATGGTACCGCTGGTGGGCCGCAGAATGCCGCAGATCATCCGCATCAGGGTGGTCTTGCCCGCCCCGTTGGCCCCCAGCAGCCCGGTGACCCCGGGCTTGAGGGTGAGGCTGATGCGGTCTACAGCAAGTTTAGCGCCGTACTGCTTGGTAATTCGGTCCATGTTCAATTTCATACCAATTCCTCCCCGCAAAATAGATACTTTCCATACTCCCAAATCATCAAACCCAGCAGAACAAGGGTAAATCCCACCAAAGTCACCGGGTGATTCCCCGTCTTCAAGACCGGCCATGCACTCTGCCACAGATAGCACAGCCCACTCACCGCTGCCGCTGCCACGGCGCACAGAAACACCACCTCGCTACCCCGAAACCGACGGGAGAGCACCAGGCAAATGAGAGACGTGAGACAGTAGGGGCACAGGAGCATACACCCCGTCTGGGCCAAAGGAAGCTGACTCCATCCCGCCACCAGGGGCAAGAGCACCGCCAGCAGCACCAGATTTCCCAACCCCAACAGGGTCAGCCGGGCCATCAGCAGCGTTTTCAGAGAAAACCGGGCGGACATCTCCAATTCCTCCATGCGATAGCGGGCGGAGCGGCTGAGTTCGGTGACGGTGGCCAGAGCCGCAAAGGGCAACAAGGCAGACACCCTCCAGACCTCCTGGGGGTTATTGTTTGGGGTGATGAGCAGGGCGAAGACCAAGATGCCCACCGATACCAGCCAGCTCCAGGGGCGAAGATACGCCCCCTGGGTGACCAAAAACCGGAAGCTGGACAGCTCCGGCTGCTGGAACTGCTTTAAAAACTCCTGTTTTTTTCGGGCCGCAGGAGGCAGATAGACCTGTTGCAGCCCCTGCTTCCATGGTTTGTCACGCATAAAACTCCCTCCCATCCAGCTGACTTCGCAGCTGTTTCAAAATCTGTTTTTCCCGCCGATACACCGCAAAACGGGACACCCCCAGAATGTCGGCGATTTTTCCCACGGGGAGCTGGTTGGTATACCACAGGAAGACGAGCTCTCGGTCCTCCTCCGGCAATTGGTCCAGAACCTGCTCCAGGGCAATGCGCAGGGTGTGGGCCTCCTCCTGGTCCTGGACCGGCGGGGGCACCTGGTCCAGAGGCAACTCCTGTCTGGTTCGATAGAAGTCCACGCAGAGGTTGCGGGCAATGGTGTAGAGGTAGGCGGTGTGCCGCTCCATCTCCCCCACATTGTGGGTGCGGAGAAAGCGCAAAAAGGTCTCTTGGGTGATGTCCTCTGCGGTCTGGGGGTGGCGGGTCTTTATATAGCAGTACCGATACAGCTTGTCATATCGCTCTTCCAAATCCATGCCAGCGGCTCACCCCTTTCATTTGTTATAACGGTGGAGGCAGGTGAAATGTGCGGGGGATGAAAAATAATTCTGTCCCATTATAGAATAAAAGGGCAGAATGGAACAGACGGTTTCCACAAAGGCCCCATTCCCCCAAATTCCATTGACGCTCCCCGCCCCGTGGTGTATTCTTACAGTGAACAGACTTCCAACACTGGGAGACATATCCCAGGTTTAAAACCTTCACATACACGAGAAAGGGGACCATCCTATGCACACCGAACAGATGGCCATTCGCAGCATTCTCGCCCAAGTACGCAAGGCAGTACGGGGCAAAGACCAGGTGTTAGCCCGGGTCCTGCTGTCCATTTTGGCCCGGGGCCACATTTTGCTGGAAGACATCCCCGGCGTGGGCAAAACCACCATGGCCCTGGCCTTTTCCAAGGCCCTGGGCCTGCGCTGTCAGCGGGTGCAGTTCACCCCGGATGTGATGCCCTCCGACCTCACCGGATTTTCCGTCTACAACCAGGAGCGCCGGGGCTTTGAGTACCACGCCGGGGCCTTGATGTGCAATCTTTTCCTGGCCGACGAGCTCAACCGGGCCACCAGCCGCACCCAGTCGGCCCTGCTGGAGGCCATGGAGGAGGGCCAGGTGACCGTGGATGGGGTGTCCCGCCCCATTCCCCAGCCCTTTGTGGTCATCGCCACCCAGAACCCCGTGGGCGCCGCCGGAACCCAGCCCCTCCCCGACTCCCAGCTGGACCGCTTTACCATCCGCCTCTCCCTGGGCTACCCCTCCCGTCAGGCGGAGTTCGCCATGGTGCGGGACCGCCAGGGGGGCAATCCCCTGGACCAGGTGGAGCAGGCGGTGGACCACGCCGGGCTGGCCGGGCTGCGCCGGGCGGTGGACCAGGTCCACGTGTCCGACGACGTGCTCAGCTATCTGCTGGAGCTCATTGAGGCCACCCGCCGGGACCCCCAGATTCTCCAGGGGGCCAGCCCCCGGGCCACCCTGGCCCTGACCCACATCAGTCAGGCCCTGGCTCTGGCCTCCGACCGGGACTATGTGGTCCCTGAGGACGTGCAGTCCATGTTCTACGACGTCATTGCCCACCGACTCATCTTCGCCCCCCGAGCGGCGGAGACCCCCCAGGCCCAAAAGGAGCTGATGGCCCGGCTGATGCAGGGGGTCAAAGCCCCCCGGTTGAGATAAGTTATGGTCGGCCGGCGCATCGTCTACGGGGTGGCTCTGTTGGCCGCCCTGGCTCTTCAAATCTTCTACGACGGCTATCTGGCCCAGTTTCTCCTGATCTGCGTCATCGCCCTCCCCCTCCTCTCCCTGGCTCTCAGCCTGCGGGGGGTAATCGGGATGCACCTGGAACTGACCCCCTCGGCGTCTCAACTGGTGCAGGGGGAGAGCGGCCAGTGGCAGATT
>CABPXX010000187.1 GCA_902461475.1 uncultured Eubacteriales bacterium
CTGGCCTACATCGGGGCCAATCGCCAGGTGAGCCTGGCCCCCATGGCGGCGGCCATGGACGTTTCGGTGCGCCGCCTGACCCGGGATTTGCGCAAGATGCTGGCCACCCACGTGCTGCCCACGGGATATCTGGACCTGAAGGCGGGCAAACTGATGCTCACCGAGATGGGATACACCGAGCCGGAGCCGGAACCGGAGCCCCAGCCGGAGCCGGAGAAGAACCAGCAGCCCTCCCAGGAGGATGAGATTCTCCGGGAAATCCGCCTCATCAACGACCTGATTCCCGACCCGGTGATCAGCGCCAAGATTGACCGCATTGAAGAGGTTACCCACAAGATTTTGCAGTACCAGAAGACCCATCCCCAGCGCACCAAGCAGCTGCGCACCTTCCTAAACTACTACCTGCCCACCACCCTGGACATTCTCCGCTCCTATGCCCGCCTGGATGCCCAGGGGGTGGAGGGGGAGAACATCACCGCCGCCAAGCAGCGCATCGAGGGCATGATGGACAAAGTGGTGGAGGGCTTTGAAAAGCAGCTGGATAAGCTGTTCAGCTCGGATGCCATGGACATCGCCGCCGACGTGCAGGTGCTGGAGAACATGCTGAAAAAGGACGGCCTGTCTGGGGACAACATGAAGCTGGACCAACCGACCCCCAAAGGGGGAGAAGGGAGTGTGACTCCATGCAGCAGCAAGAAGTGATGTGGTTTCCCTCCTCGGACGGGGAACATCCATGTGCTGGGTATCTGTGGCAGCCCCAGGGAGAGATAAGGGGCGTGGTGCAGATCGTCCACGGCATCGCCGAGCACATGGGGCGGTATGACCACTTTGCCCGCTACCTCAATGCTCACGGCTATGTGGTGTGCGGTGAGGACCACCTGGGCCACGGTAAGACCGGAGAGGCGGCGGGACAGTTTGGCTTTTTTGCCCGCCGGAACGGCTGGACACTGGCCACGGCCAATGTGCGCGCTTTCCGGCAGCTCATGGGAGAGAAGTTTCCAGGCGTCCCCCATATCCTGTTGGGCCACTCCATGGGCTCCTTTTTGACCCGCACCTATCTGTGCCGCTATCCCGGCACGGTGGACGGGGCCATCCTCTCGGGCACCGGGCAGGAAAATCCCCTGCTAGTGGCAGGAGGAAAGCTGGTGGCCTCCCTCATCGGACATCTGCGGGGCTTTGATACGGTGAGCGCTTTGGTCCATGATCTGGCTCTGGGGGCATATAACCGACAGTTTCGCCCCAACCGTACCACGGCGGACTGGATCAGCCGGGATGAGCAGGTGGTGGACACATACTTGCAGGACTCCTTCTGTACCTTCACCCCCACCGTGGGCCTGTACCGGGACATGCTGGGGGGCTTGCAGTATATCTCCAGTGAAAAAGCCCTGTCCCACATGGACCCCAACACCCCCATCTACCTCTTTTCGGGAGATCAGGACCCGGTGGGGGCCAACGGGGCGGGGGTGCGCCGTGTGTACGGGTATTGCAAGGACCACGGCACCCGGGACCTGGAGCTGAAGCTGTACCCTGGGGCCCGCCACGAGACCCTCAATGAGACAAACCGCATGGAGGTCTATGCCGATGTCTTGGACTGGCTGGACCGACACTGTAAATGAAAAAAACGCCGCACAGACTTGCTCTGTGCGGCGTCGTTGTGCTTATGGAGTGGTGAAACACAGGAAGATGAGGATGGGGACGAAGAAGGAGCAGATGATGCCGTTGAGCACCGACAGCACCACCGTCTCCTCGTTGGTGTATTTCAGCATCACCGGGAGGGTGGTGTCCTCGCTGGTGGCTCCGGCGGGGGCGATGCAGGTGTAGTAGTTGAGCTTGATGGCCACGATGGGGATGATGATGAAGGAGAAGATCTCCCGCATCAGGTTGCTGAGAAAGGCCACGCTGCCCAGTTCAGAACCGCCAATCTGGCTGATGGTGGCGCCCGCCAGGCTGTACCAGCCCATGCCGCTGGCAATGGCCGCCCCCTGGCCCAGGGGAAGGTGGAAGATGGCGGCGCACACCAGGCCGCCCACCAGGGAGCCCAGAATGATGCCAAAGGGGATGATGAAAATTCGGATGTGGTACTCCCGGATTTTACGGAAGAGGCCCCGGTGCATCCCCACGCTGATGCCCACGGAGAACATCAGCAGATAGAGCACCAGGTCGGTGTGCTGGCTGAAAAAGGTGAGCAGGGGCAGCTCCAGACCGGACAGGCCGTAGGCCAACCCTAAGAGCAGGGCCAGGATGGTGAACAGGACGATCATGCCTCTTCCTCCTTTTTATCCTGGTTGGGGCGCTTCATAAAGCGTTTGGTGAGGGCGTACACCACCACAATGGACAAAACGGTGGGAATGAGGAAGAAGAGAAAACTCTGAGCGCCCAGGGTGAGCAGCTGGTGGAGAAATCCCTCTTTCCGGCCCAGCATGGCACCCATGGAGAAGATGAGCACCAGGGTGCACAGCAGGGACGCCCCCTCGTTCCAACGCTTGGCCTTCTGGGGGAACAGGAACCGACCCACCAGGAGGCCCAAACACATGACCAATAAGATATCCATAAAACGCCTTCTCTCTCTCCCTGCTTCCCCACCCATGGACGGGAGCGGGGACGGTGTGGTATAATCAAGCAACACGGCCTTAGGCCGTGGCTAGGTTGCGAACCCAACCATCATAGCAGAAAAAGACCATCGACGCAAGATAGAGAGGATTTTCACACCCATGATCATTTTTGATTTGGACGGAACCCTCCTTCACTCCAACGATTTATGGGTGGAGGTGGATTTGGAATTTTTGGCCCGTCACCACTGCCAGGTGACCAAGGAATACGAGGAGCGGGTGACTAAGGCCACCTTCCCTTCGGCGGCTGAATACACCCGGGAGTATTACCATCTGGACCTGACGCCCCAGGAAATCATGGACCAGTGGGAGGAGTTGGCCGCTCACCACTATCGGGACTTGGTGGAGCTGAAGGCGGGGGCCCGGGAGCTGCTGGAGCAGTACCGGAGCCAGGGGGAAGCGCTGGCTCTGTTTACCGCCTGCCGCCCCAAGCTGTGCCAGCTGGCCCTCCAGCGCCACGGCCTGGAGCCCTATTTTTCTCACGTGGTGTACGCCGAGGAGCTGGGACTGGAAAAGCACGATCCCCGGTGTTTTGAGGCCCTGGGCCACACCCTGGGGGTGGAGCCGGAGGCTTGCACGCTGCTGGACGACTCCCCCTTTAACTGCGCCACCGCCCGGGCCGCCGGGATGCACACCATTGGGGTGTATGACCCCTGCTATGCGGCCCGGTGGGCGGAGATGCCCCACAGCTGCCATCGGTTTGTGCACTCGCTGGAAGAACTTTTGGAAGGGTAAGACAGTCCAAAGCCCCCCTTGTGATAAGGTGGGCTTTTTTGGTGGCAGATACGTTATGACTCCATCCCAGAGTCCTTCTGCTGCTCTTGCAGTAGTTGGTTGAGCTCCTGGGCCAACAGCTGCTGGCGGCGGCGGAAATACCAGGTGAGAAAGAAGTACACCGCCAGAAAAATGAGGGAATAGGCCGCAATGCTGGGAAAGGTACAAGAGGCCCAGCGAAAGAGCAGAGCCACGGGCAGAGAGACGGCGTAGAGAACGGCCCCCTCCACCACACAGTAGTGCAGCCAATGTTTGAAATCCAGAAAGGACAGCAGCCAGTCGATGCCCTGGCAGGCCACAATCCACCCCAGAACCTGGAAGGGGAAGGGGGAGACTGGCCAGCCAGAGAGCAGGTTGATGACCAGAGAACTTAGCATAATCCCAGTAAAGCAGATGCAGATAGAGGGAATGCGGGCGAAGAAAAACTGTTTCATGATAGACTGCCTCCTCTCAGTTTTCGGCGCAGGGTGTCGATGTAGTTGCGGGTGATGATGAGCTGTTCCCCATTTTTCAGTACCGCTTTCAATCGGTGGTTGAAGTGGGGTTCTACGGTAAGTGCTTAATAATCACCCGTCCCTAAAACAAC
>CABPXX010000188.1 GCA_902461475.1 uncultured Eubacteriales bacterium
TGCTGTGGGTGGTGAAACACCTGCTCCACGTCCCCTGCCTCTACGATCTCCCCCTGCTGCATCACTACCACGTGGTGGCACAGGGCCCGGATGACACCCAGGTCATGGGAGATGAACAAAATGGCGATGCCCTCTTTCCGGTTGATCTCCTTGAGGGTGTCCAGGATTTGCGCCTGGATGGTGACATCCAGGGCAGTGGTGGGCTCATCGGCGATGAGCAGCTTGGGCCGCAGCACCAGGGCGGCGGCAATCATCACCCGCTGGCGCATACCGCCGGACAGCTGGTGGGGGTACTGGTGGTACAGCTGCTCCCCATTGGGCAGCCCAGCCAGGGCCATGGCCTCCAGGGCCCGCTGTTTGCGCTCCTTGGGGGGCATCTTGGTGTGGATGCGCAGGGCCTCCTCCACCTGAGGTCCAATCTTCATGGTGGGGTTGAGGCTGGTCATTGGCTCTTGGAAGATGATGGACAGGTCCTTACCCTGATAGCTTCTCATCTGGCTGCGGGTGAGGTCCAGCAGCTCCACGCCCTCAAAGCGGATGGAGCCGGAGACCTGGACGCTCTTGCGGTCCAGCAGGCCCATGATGGCGTGGGCGGTCATAGACTTGCCTGAGCCGGACTCTCCCACAATGCCGATGACTTGGCCCTCCTCCACATGGAGGGAGAAGTCCTTCACCGCCTCGAAATGACCCTTGGGGTTGGGAAATGCAATTTTCAAATGTTCAATCTGTAACATCATGCTGCCATCCTTTCCCGCAGGCCCTCGCCCAGCAAACTCACGCCCAGGATGGTGAGCACCACCACCAGGGCAGGACAGAGCATACACCAGGGGGCGGTGGACCACACCGCCTGGGCCTCATTGAGCATCCGTCCCAGGCTCACGTCGGGGGCGGTGACGCCAATGCTCAGATAGCTCATGGACGCCTCGGAGAGCACCGCATTGTTAAATCCGATGGTGAGCCCCGACAACAGGGTGGGCCAGGTGTTGGGCAGGATGTGGACAAATAGGATGCGTCCATTGGACACCCCCATGAGCCGGGCCGAGCGCACGAAGTCCCGGTCCCGGACCTTGAGAAACTCCCCCCGCACCAGGCGGGCAAAGCTGGGAATGAAGAGAATCCCCAAAGCTCCGATGACGTTATACTTGCCCGGGCCAATCACCGCCAGCACCACCAGAGCCAGCAGGATGCTGGGGAAGGCGGCCAGGGCGTCACAAATTCGCATGACCAGGGCATCCACCGCGCCCCCGAAGTATCCGCAGAAGGCGCCGATGAGCAGCCCGGCCACAAAGCCGATGGCCAGCACGGCCAGGGCGATCATCAGGGTGCTGCCCGCTCCCTCCATGGTGCGGGACAGGATGTCCCGGCCCAGCTGGTCGCAGCCAAAGGGGTGGGCCAGAGAGGGGGCGGCATACCGGTCCGCTCCCACCATGGCGGTGGGCTCATAGGGGGTCCAGAACATGCCCACCCCGGCAAAACCCACCATGAGCACGGTGAGCACCAGGCCCAGCCGTCCATACCAGTTGCGTTTTGTCATCTCGCCTCACCGTCCTCTCAGTCTGGGGTCCATGACCCGGTAGAGCAAGTCGGCGGCGAAGTTGCACACCACCACCACTGTAGCGATGAGCACCACAATGGCCTGCACCACCGGATAGTCCCGGTTGCCAATGGAGGTCACCAGCATCTTGCCCAGGCCGGGGATGCCGAAGACCTGCTCCACCACAATGGAACCGGCCATAATGTCCGCCACCGTCATGGCCAGGAAGGTGACCACGGGAATCATGGCATTGCGCAGCACGTGCCGCCACAGGGCCGAGGTCTTGGAGTTACCCTTGCTGTACGCCGTGCGGATGTAGTCCTGGCCCAGCTCGCTGAGGATGGAGCCCCGCAGCATTTTCACGGTCATGGCCGACCGGGGCAGGGCCACCGCCAGGGCGGGAAAGAGCATGTACCACAGGTAGGGGCCCCATCCGGCCTGGGGGGTGACAATGGCCCCGGGCTGGAACAGGCGCAGCACCAGTCCGAACACATACACCAGCAAGATACCCGCCACAAAGTTGGGCACTGACATGGTGATCTGGTTGAGGATGGTGAGCACCCGGTCCACCACGCCCCCCTCATACCGGGCGGCGATGATACCCAGGGGCAGAGAGATGGCCACAATGAGCACAAAGGCCAGCACCGCCAGGGTGAGGGTGTGGGTGACGCAGGTGGACAGCAGCTGAGCCACCGGCATGCCGTAGTTGTAGGACTCCCCCAGATTCCCGGTGAGCAGGCCCCCCAGCCAGTGGAGGTACCGCTGCCAGATGGGCAAATCCAGCCCCAGCCGATCTCGGAGGGCTGCAATCTGTTCCGGGGTGGCCTCCACCCCCAGGATGGAGGAGGTGGGGTCGCCGGGAATGATGGAGAAGGCCACAAAGGCCAGGATGGTCACCAGCAGCAGGGTGGCAATCAGCAGCAGCACCCGCTTGACCAAGGTTTTCATCATACATCTCACCTCTTGCAATTTGGGGGCCGCAGGTGCGGCCCCCAAAGCGTTGGTCTCTTATTTATAGTGGATGGTGCTCATGTCCAGCACATAGGTGGCATAGAAGGTCACGCCATCCAGGGCGGGATTCATCACCACCAGGTCGCACAGGTCCTGAATCCACAGGCTGGCGGCCTCCTCGTTGAGGATGGTCTGGGCCTGCTTGTAAAGCTGGGTCTGCTCGTCGGCATCCAGAGTGGTCAGGGCCTTCTCCATCACCTGGTCATACTCCTCCGAGTTAAAGTTGATGAAGTTCTTCTGGTTGTCGCTGATGTAGCGCTCCAGCATCTCCCGGCCGGTCATGTCGCTGGCGGCGATGCCCACCACGGTGGACTCAAAGTCGCGGCCACGGTACACGTCGCTGACCCAGCTCTCCCACTCAATGGGGTTGAGGTTGGCAGTGATGCCCACCTGAGCCAGCTGCTGGGAGACCACCTCAGCGGTCTCCACGTGCTGGGTGTAGTTGGAGGGCACGGTGATGGTCATGGTAAAGCCATCGGGATAACCGGCCTCAGCCAGCAGCTGCTTGGCCTTTTCCAGGTCCTGCTGGTAGTTTTCCGCCAGCTCGGGCATGAAATACTTGGTGTAGGCGGGGTACATGCTGGTACCAGTGGCCACGCTGTCCCCATTACACACAAATTCGATGATCTCAGGGACATTGATGGCGTAGTACATGGCCTGACGCACCCGCACGTCGTCAAAGGGCTTGACGTCGTTGTTCAGGTACAGGGCCTGCACCAGCTTCATGGTGTCCTGAAGGACGGTGAACTGCTTCTCCACCTCCTTGCGCACCGAGTTGGGCAGGTGGATGACCATGTCCAGGGTGCCGCCCTGCAAGCCCATCACCAGGGTATTCACATCGGTGATGATGCGGAAGGTCACCTGGTCCAGCTGGGCAGGCTCGCCCCAGTAGCCGTCAAACTTCTTCATCTCCATGCTCTGCTGGGGGGTGTAGGAGGTGAAGGAAAAGGGACCGGTGCCAACAGGAGTGGTGGCAATGGTGGCGCTGGAATTTGCAGGGATGATGGCGGCAGTCATGGAGTTGATAAACTCCAGATTGGGCTCCTTCAGGGTGAGCACCACGTGGGTGTCGTCGGTGGCCTCAATGCTGGTGACATTAGAAAACGCCGAAATCAGAGGCGTTCCATCGTTCTCTGACCCGGCGCAGCGTTCCAAGGAGTATAGTACATCTTCCATGGTGACTGCGTTGCCGTTGTGGAACTTCACACCCTCCCGCAGGGTAAAGGTGTACTGAAGTCCGTCGTCGGAAACCGTGTAGTCACTGGCAACAGCGGGGATGACGCCGCCGTCGGGACTGGCTTTCATCAGTCCTTCGAAGATGTTGAACAGCACTTCACTGGTCCCCGCGGCTACCGCCTTGTGGGGGGCCCGGCTGGCCCAAACCCGTGCGATGCAATTCTGC
>CABPXX010000189.1 GCA_902461475.1 uncultured Eubacteriales bacterium
TCCATCTTCCGGCTGGTGCAGGAGATGTGTGCCCAAGAGGCCTATGCCGTGGACAAGCTGGGAGATGCCCAGACCGCCCGCAGCATGACGGCCCAGGAGCTGTGGGGCCATTATCAAGCCCTGCTGAAGACCAGCCGTGTTACCTTTTATTATGGTGGTTCTGCCGATGTGGAGCGGGTGGAGCAGGCCATTGCCCGCTCCTTTGCTCCGCTGCTCTCTGCCAGACAGGCCCCGGTGATGTGTCAAGTGGTGGACCGTCCCCAGAGCGGTGAGGTGCGGGAGGTCACAGATGCCATGGACGTCACCCAGGGCAAGCTGGCCCTGGGCTTCCGCACCGGCGGGGTGGTGGTGAACCATCCCCAGTTTGCAGCGCTGCTGGTGTGCAACGCCCTGTACGGCGGCACGGCCCACTCCAAGCTGTTTACCAATGTGCGGGAGAAGATGAGCCTTTGCTATTTCGCCTCCACCATGCTGGATAAGGTGAAGGGGCTGATGGTGGTGTCCTCGGGGGTGGAGTTTTCCAAGTTCGGCGTGGCCAAGGAGGCCATTCTGGCCCAGCTGGATGCCATTCGTCAAGGGGACTTTACCCAGGAGGAACTGGAAGCCGCCATCCGCTCGGTGGTCAACGCCTTGGTCAGCCGTAAAGACAGCCAGGGCCTGATGGAGGACGATGGGGTGTCCACGGCACTGTCTGGGGGAGACCCCACCCGCCCGGACGATCTGGCCCAGCAGGTGGAGCAGGTCACCCATGCTGATGTGGTGGCGGTGGCCAAAATGCTGGCACTGGATACCATTTATTATCTCACGGGGGAGGAGGGCTGACATGGAACTGCGGGAATATCAGCTGCTGGGCGAGAATATCCATCGACACCGCCTGGAAAACGGCCTGGAGATTCTGGTGGATGTGCGGCCGGAATACGCCAAACAATTCGCCTTTTTTGCCACCCGCTACGGTGGCATGCACCTGCGCTTTCACAACGAGGATGGGCACTGGGTGGATACCCCGACAGGGGTGGCCCACTTCCTGGAGCACAAGATGTTTGACTCGGAAGAGGACAATGTGCTGCAAATCATGGCTGCCAATGGGGCAGTGGACAATGCCTTTACCGCTGCGGCCATCACGGGCTACTATTTTGAATGTACCCGGGGCTTTGAGGAGAACCTGCGCACTTTGCTGAGCTTTGTCACCACTCCTTATTTCACGGAGGAGAGCGTGGCCAAGGAGCAGGGCATCATTGCTCAGGAAATCCGCATGTGCCTAGACGACCCGGACGTGGAAGTGTACTACCAGCTCATGGAGGCTATGTATCAAAACCACCCGGTGCGAGTACGAGTGGCAGGCAGCGAGGCATCCATTGCCCAGATCACCCCGGAGGTATTGTACCGCTGCCATGAGGCCTTTTACCGCCCGGATAACATGGTGCTGTGTGTGGCGGGCTCTGTGGACCCCCAGCGGGTGGTGGAGCTGGCCCGGGAGATCGTGACCCACACCGGAGGTGGCGTGGGCCAGGCGGACCTGGGGCAGAAGGAGCCGGTCCAGGTGGCCCAGGCCTATGTTCAGCGAGAGATGCCGGTGTCTGTGCCGGTGTTCGAGCTGGGCGTGAAGGGAACCCCCGCCCCGGAGGGGCAGGAGCTGCGCCAGCAGCTGGTGGGAGAACTGGTATGCGACGTGCTCTTTGGCGCCTCTGCGCCCCTGTACACCAAGCTGTATGAGGAGGGGCTCATCAACAGCAGCTTCGGCGGAGACTATGAGTCGGTGCCGGGATGCGCCTACTTGATGGCAGGCGGCGAGAGCCGGGACCCCAAGGCGGTACGGGACGCTGTGTTGGCCGAGGCCCAGCGGCTGTGCCGGGAGGGCCTGGACCCGGAGCTGTGGGAGCGCCTGAAAAAGGCCGCCTACGGCAGCATGGTGCGTCGGCTCAACTCCTTGGAGGACACCTGCATTGAGCTGGCTCAGAACTATTTCCGGGGTGAGGAGTATTTGAACTTCCCCCAGTGTTTCCAGAGCATTGAGTGGGCGGATGCCAGAGTCATGCTGGAGCAGTGGTGTGTGCCGGAGCGGGTGGCCCTGTCCGTGGTGTGCCCGGTGGGTACAGGCGATCAGGAAAGGTGGGATTGATCGTGGTCAATACGGTGTCATTTCCCGGCCTGGGCCTGGAATTTACCCTCAACCGGGTGGCGCTGAACCTGTTTGGCAAGGACATCTACTGGTACGGCGTCATCATTGCCTTTGGATTTCTGCTGGCGGTGTTTTACTGCACGAAAAAGGCTGCCAGCTTGGGCGTAGACAGCGAGAAACTCATTGATATGCTGTTTTTCGCTGTGCCCCTGGCCATCATCGGGGCCAGAGCTTACTATGTAATTTTCTATCTGTCTCAGTTTCGCGCCGCAGACGGCTCCTTTGACTGGGGGCGGGCCATTGCCATCTGGGACGGCGGACTGGCCATCTACGGCGGTGTGATCGCAGCGGTGATCACCGTGGCGGTGTACTGTAAGGTGCGCCACCAGTCCTTTTGGAACTATGCAGATGTGGGCTGTTATGGGCTGCTCATTGGTCAGGCCATTGGTCGCTGGGGCAACTTTGTCAATGTGGAGGCCTACGGCGGCCTGACCACGCTGCCTTGGCGCATGTGCTCCACCTCCATTGCCAATGAGCTGATGGACAAGGGCCTACTGGAGTCTCAGGAGGCATATCAGAGTATTTTGGACGGCACCCTGGGCGTACACCCCACCTTCCTCTACGAATCTCTGTGGAATGTGCTGGGCTTTGTGCTCTTGGTGCTGCTGGCCCGAAAGGGTCGGAAATTTGACGGACAGATTTTCCTGTCCTATGTGGCATGGTACGGCGTAGGCCGTGCCATCATCGAGGGGATGCGCACCGACAGCCTGTACTTCTTTGGCACCGGGCTGCGCACGTCCCAAATGGTGGGAATTATTTCTGCGGTGGCCGCCATCATCATCATGATGATTCAATGGAAGCGGGGGAAGGGCGTTACGCCGCCCCTGACTGCGGCCGGGAAGGAGCAAGAAGAACATGGCAATTAAAATGGATGGCCTGGCTCTGGCTAAGAAACTGAAGGCACAGGCCAGAGAAGCGGCGGCAGGGCTGGCCCGCCGTCCCGGTTTGGCTGTAGTGGTGGTGGGAGAAGATCCTGCCTCCCGTGTATATGTCAACGGGAAACGCAAGGACTGTGAGGAATGCGGGTTTTACAGTGAGGAGTACGCTCTGCCTGCCACTATCACCCAGCAGGAGCTGCTGGAGCTCATCGGCGAGCTGAACCGCCGGGAGGACATGGACGGCATTCTGGTGCAGCTGCCTCTGCCCCGTGGCTTCTGTGAGGAAGAGGTGTTGCTGGCCATTGACCCCGGCAAGGATGTGGACTGTTTCCACCCCTATAACGTGGGAAAGCTCACCATTGGCCAGCCGGTGTTCCAGCCCTGTACCCCCGGCGGCGTCATGGAGCTGCTGAAGGAGTACCACATTGACCCCGCCGGGAAGCGGTGTGTGGTACTGGGGCGCTCCAACATTGTGGGCAAGCCCATGGCAATGTTGCTGCTCCACGCCCATGGCACCGTCACCGTCTGTCACTCCCGCACCCCGGATATGAAAGAGATCGCCGCCACGGCGGACATTCTGGTCTCTGCCGTGGGCCAGGTGGGCCTGGTCACCGGGGACATGGTGAAGGAGGGAGCGGTGGTCATCGACGTGGCCATGAACCGCAACGCCGAGGGCAAGCTGTGCGGCGACGTAGTGGTGGAGGAAGTGGAGCCTAAGGCCTCCTATCTCACCCCGGTGCCCGGTGGTGTGGGCCCCATGACCCGGGCTATGCTCATGCTCAACACCTTGACCGCGGCCAAAAACCGTTTGAAATGAAGCAAGCCCCGCCGAGATCGGCGGG
>CABPXX010000190.1 GCA_902461475.1 uncultured Eubacteriales bacterium
CGGTGGCCGCAGCTCTCGCAACAGGGGAACTGGCTGTGGTCGTACTCGATGCCGTTCTTGTCATAGTAGTCCTTCAGGGCCAGCTTGATGGCTTCCTCGGCCAGCACGGAGCAGTGCACCTTCTGGGCGGGCAGTCCGTCCAGGGCCTCCACCACCGCCTGGTTGGTGAGGGTGAGGGCCTCGGACACGGGCTTCCCCTTGATGAGCTCGGGGGCCATGGAAGAGGAGGCGATGGCGCTGCCGCAGCCGAAGGTCTCAAACTTCACGTCCACAATGATGTCGTTTTCAATTTTCAGATAGATGCGCATGATGTCGCCGCACTTGGCGTTGCCCACTTCGCCCACGCCGCTGGGGTTCTCCATGGAGCCCACATTGCGGGGGTTGCGGAAGTGGTCCATTACCTTTTCACTGTATAAAGCCATAGTAAATACCTCACTGGATGATAAATTCTTGAATACCTGCTTCCAGGTTGCGCCACACCGGGGAGATGGAGCGCAGGTAGGCCACCACGTTGGTGAC
The DNA here is from genome assembly GCA_902461475.1 of uncultured Eubacteriales bacterium. Classification (GTDB taxonomy): domain Bacteria; phylum Bacillota; class Clostridia; order Oscillospirales; family Oscillospiraceae; genus Enterenecus. Next base: position 520 of record CABPXX010000190.1, read on the forward strand.
GGCCCCAATCATATAGTCCACTTCCTCCTCGGTGGTGTCCGGGGAGAGGGAGAGCCGCAGAGAGCCGTGGGCGATCTCGTGGGGCCGCCCGATGGCCAGCAGCACGTGGCTGGGGTCCAGGGAGCCGGAGGTGCAGGCGGACCCGGAGGAGGCGTACACCCCCTTGTCGTCCAGCAGCAGCAGGAGAGACTCGCCCTCGATGCCCTCAAAGCAGAAGTTCACGGTGCCGGGGAGGCGGTGCTCCCGGTGGCCGTTGAGCACCGAGTGAGGGATGTTGGACAGCCCTGCAATCAGCCGCTCCCTCAGAGCGGTGAGCTTGCGGGTGTGCTCCTCCAGGTGGTCACAGGCCTCGTCCAGAGCGGCGGCCATACCCACAAAGGCGGGGATGTTTTCGGTGCCGCCCCGGCGGTTGCGCTCCTGGGCGCCGCCGTGGATGAGGGGGAAGATGGGCACGCCCTTGCGGGCATACAGCACCCCGATGCCCTTGGGGCCGTGGAACTTGTGGGCGGACAGAGACAGAAGGTCAATGTTCTGCTCCACCACATTCACAGGCAGGTGGCCCACGGCCTGGACGGCGTCGGTGTGGAAGAGCACCCCGTGGCGGCGGCACACTTCCCCGATCTCGGCGATGGGCTGCACCGTGCCGATCTCGTTGTTGGCGTACATGATGGTCACCAGACAGGTCTCTGGGGTGATGGCCTCCTCCACCTGCTGGGCGGATACCATGCCATCTTCGTGGACGTCCAGGAGGGTGACGGTAAAGCCCTCCTTCTCCAGGGCTTCCAGGGTGTGGAGGACGGCGTGGTGCTCAAAGGCGGTGGAGATGATGTGGGTCTTGCCCTTGAGCTTACCAAAGGCAGCCACCGAGCGGATGGCCTGGTTGTCCGCCTCGCTGCCCCCGGAGGTGAAGATTACCTCGGTGGGCTGGCAGCCCAGGCGGGCGGCAATGCGAGCCCGGGCCTCGGTGAGGGCCTCCTGGGCCCGCTGGCCCACGGAGTGGAGGCTGGAGGGGTTGCCGTACTCGCCCTGGAGGTAGGGGAGCATGGCGTTGAGCGCCGTGTTACTCAGGCGAGTGGTGGCGGCATTATCAGCGTAAATCTGCATGGTAGGATTCCTTTCCTATCTCTTTATTCGGTAAACATGGGGGTGGACAGGTACCGGTCCCCGGTATCGGGGAGGAGCACCACAATGGTCTTACCCTCGTTTTCCGGGCGCTTGGCCACCTCAATGGCGGCGTGGAGTGCGGCACCGGAGGAGATGCCCACCAGCACGCCCTCGCTGCGGCCCATGAGCCGCCCGCCGGCGTAGGCCTCCTCACTGGTGACAGGGAACACCTCGTCATAGACGGAAGTGTTGAGCACCTCGGGCACAAAGCCCGCCCCGATGCCCTGGAGCTTGTGGGGGCCGGCCTGGCCGCCGGAGAGGACGGGGGAGTCGGAGGGCTCCACCGCCACCACCTGCACCGCGGGGTTGCGGGACTTCAAGTACTCGCCCACTCCGGTGATGGTGCCGCCAGTGCCCACACCAGCCACGAAAATGTCCACAGTTCCGTCGGTGTCGTTATAGATCTCCGGCCCGGTGGTCTCCCGGTGGGCCTTGGGGTTGGAGGGGTTGACAAACTGGCCAGGGATAAAGCTGTTGGGGATCTCGGCGGCCAACTCATCAGCCTTGGCAATGGCTCCGGCCATGCCCTTGGCCCCGGGGGTGAGCACCAGCTCGGCCCCGTAGGCGGTCATGAGCAGGCGGCGCTCCATGGACATGGAGTCGGGCATCACCACGATCATGCGGTAGCCCCGGGCGGCGGCCACAGCGGCCAGTCCAATGCCGGTATTGCCAGAGGTGGGCTCGATAATCACCGAGTCGGGCTTCAAAGCCCCGCTGGCCTCGGCGTCCTCGATCATGGTCAGGGCCACCCGGTCCTTCACCGAGCCGGCGGGGTTGAGCAGCTCCAGTTTGGCCAGAATTTTGGCCTTCAAGCCCAGTTTTTCCTCAATGTGAGTTAGCTCCAACAGCGGGGTGTGTCCAATGAGCTGATGGGCGGATGTATAGATATGTGCCATAACGGATTCCTCCTGATGCATCGAATTAAAACCTACTGAATTGGTTGGTTATATGATACGCCTTTTTACCTACCTTGTCAATCGGTAATTGAGAAAAAGAAAAAAACTTCCCCGACCCGCTTCTGTGGGCCGGGGAAGGAATCAATCTTCGGTGGGGAAATAATCTTGCAGGAAGGTGTCCACGGCGGTCCAGTACAGCCGGGGGTTGGTGCCCACGGCGTTGGCGTGTCCGGCATCGGGCATCCACAAAAAGCTCTTGGGGCACTTGGCGGCCTGGTACAGCTTTCCCATCATGGAGGAGGGGACAAAGTCGTCCTCCACGCCGTGGATGAACAGGGTGGGGGTTTTGGACTGGGCCACCGCCTGGATGGGGGCGGCGTCCCGCAGGTCATATCCAGCCCGGCGCAGGGCGGTTTTCCGCAGCATGGAGAAGAGGGCGGAGGTGGGCATGGGCACCGGAGCGTGGATGTATTCCTCCCGGAAGTTCTGGAGCACGTGGTGCATCTGGGCCTCGATGGTGGTATAGGCGCAGTCGGACACCGCCGCCTTCACCTGTTCCGGCAATGCGCCTCCAGTGGCCATGAGCACAGTGGCGGCCCCCATGGACACGCCGTGGAGGAGAATTTCTGCGTCAGGGTCCCGGCGGAGGATGTAGTTGATCCAGCCCACCAGGTCCAGCCGTTCGTCGTAGCCCCAGCCCACGTAGTCGCCTTCGCTCTCGCCGTGGCCCCGCTGGTCGGGCATCAGGACGTTCCAGCCCTCCTGGTGGTAGTGCAGGCCGATGGCACCCATGGCCTCGTGGGTGTCGTGGTAGCCGTGGACGCAGATGGCCCAGCGATGGGTCTGGGTGTCAGCGGGCACCACAGCGGCCCAGAGGATGAGCCCGTCAATGGCCTGGATGGTGGCTGAGCGGAAGCCCTCGGCTTTTCTGGCCCATGCCCGGCCCTGCTGCTGGGTCTCGTTGGGGTCCTGGTAGTCCGGCTCCCGGGTCTGAGGGGTCATGGCTTTGGCATAGAGGCGGTTGCCCACGGCAGCCATGCCTCCGGCGGCTCCGGCCCCGGCTGCGGCGAGGCCCAACAGGTAAAAAGCGGGTTTTTTCTTCATGGCGCACCCTCCTGGCATCGTTTTCTCCATGATACTCCAATGGAAAGCCAATCGTCAAGAGAAGTTTGCCCCTTTTCAGGCGTGGACATACCGATTCTCAGGTGGGAACCAGCGCCCCAGCCAGGGACGCTCCGCTGGGCCCGATTTCTCCCCGATGAGAAATGGGGGAAAGAATCGCTTAGGGCGTTCCCCCCTAAG
>CABPXX010000191.1 GCA_902461475.1 uncultured Eubacteriales bacterium
CAATGGACCGCCACTGCCGCCGGGGCGGTGGTACTCTCCTCCCAAGGGGAGAAGGGCCCTGTGGTGTCCGCCGTCACCATCGGCAAAGTGGTGGACAAGGGGGTCAAAGATCCCGCCAACATGGGGGCGGCCATGGCTCCGGCGGCCTACGAGACCCTTCGGGCCCATTTCCGGGACACCGGGCGCAGTCCCGCCGACTACGACCTCATCCTCACCGGGGACCTGGGCCAGCTGGGGTGGGAGATCGTCTCCGACTTCTTCTCCCGGGACGGGTGCCCCCTATCCAACTACAACGACTGCGGCCTGCTCCTCTTTGAGCGGGAGGCCCAGGACGTCCACTGCGGCGGCTCCGGGTGCGGGTGCAGCGCCGCCGTGCTCACCACCATGGTTCTGCCCGGCCTCCAGTCCGGGCGGTGGAAGCGGGTCCTCTTCTGCCCCACCGGGGCGCTGCTCTCCCCGGTGTCCACCATGCAGGGGGAGTCCATTCCCGGCATCTGCCACGCCATTGTGCTGGAAGGAGGTGCAAGCTGATGGAATACTTCAACGCCTTTTTGCTGGGCGGCATTCTCTGCGTCATCGGTCAGGTACTCTTGGACCGCACCAGCCTCACCCCCGCCCGGATTCTGGTGTTTTACGTGGTGGCGGGAGTTATTCTCAGCGGCCTGGGACTGTACCAGCCCCTGGTGGAGTGGGCGGGGGCCGGAGCCACCGTTCCCCTCACCGGATTCGGCCACACCCTGGCCCAGGGGGTGCGCAAGGCCGTGGAAGAGGAGGGCTGGCTGGGGGTGCTCACCGGAGGGCTCACCGCCACCGCTGGTGGCATCGCTCTGGCTATTACCCTGGGTCTTGTGGCATCTTTCCTGTTTCGATCCCGGCCCAAGAAGTGATTTTCCATGTTTCTGCCATTGACAAAGCCAGTGGTGTAAAGATATAATGTTACCCGCAATTGAACATTGCCTTATCGAGAGTGGCGGAGGGATCGGCCCAATGAAGCCACGGCAACCTGCTCGCATGAGCAAGGTGCCAAATCCGGCGGAGACGGGTGTTACACTCGCGCGCAAGATGAGGACACGCTGTCTCCATCCGCCGGACTGTCCGGCGGGTTTTTTGTTTTCGCTTTTACCGTACAAAGAAAGGAAGATTACTTATGGCAAGACGTTTCTTTACCTCGGAGTCTGTCACCGAGGGACACCCCGACAAGATCTGCGACCAGATTTCCGACGCTGTTCTGGACGCCATTCTGGCTCAGGACCCTGTGGCCCGTGTGGCCTGTGAGACCACCGTGTCCACCGGTCTGGTGCACATCATGGGTGAGATCACCACCTCCTGCTATGTGGACATCGCCAAGGTGGCCCGGGAGGTCATCCGGGACATCGGCTATGACCGGGCCAAGTACGGCTTTGACTGCGACACCTGCGGCGTGGTACTCAACATCGACGAGCAGTCCCCCGACATCGCCATGGGCGTGGACAAGGCCCTGGAGGCCCGGGAGGGCGAGATGACCGACGAGTTGGACGGCGGCGCCGGCGACCAGGGTATGATGTTCGGCTATGCCTGCCGGGAGACTGAGGAGCTCATGCCCCTGGCCATCTCTCTGTCCCACAAGCTGGCTCAGCGGCTCACTGCCGTGCGTAAGGACGGCACCCTGGACTACCTGCGTCCCGACGGCAAGTCCCAGGTCACCGTGGAGTACGACGAGAACCAGAACCCCGTACGGGTGGACGCCGTGGTCATCTCCACCCAGCACAGCCCCGAGGCCTCCCTGGAGCAGATTCGCGCCGACATGGTGGAGCACGTCATCCGTCCCACCATCCCCGCTAATCTGATGGATGAGAACACCAAAATCTACGTCAACCCTACCGGCCGTTTCGTGGTAGGCGGTCCCCAGGGCGACTCCGGCCTCACCGGCCGCAAGATCATCGTGGACACCTACGGCGGTTCCGCTCCCCACGGCGGCGGCGCCTTCTCCGGCAAGGACCCCACCAAGGTGGACCGCTCTGCCGCCTATGCCGCCCGCTGGGTGGCCAAGAACGTGGTGGCCGCCGGTCTGGCCGACCGCTGCCAGGTGCAGCTGGCCTACGCCATTGGCGTGGCCCGGCCCGTGTCCGTGCTGGTGGACACCTTCGGCACCGGCAAGGTGTCTGACGAGGTGCTGGAGCAGGCCGTGAACCAGGTCTTTGACCTGCGGCCCACCGCCATCATCAACCGTCTGGACCTGCGCCGTCCCATCTACCGCCAGACCGCTGCCTACGGCCACTTCGGCCGTCCCGAGCTGGACCTGCCCTGGGAGAAGACCGACATGACCCAGGCTCTGCTGGAGGCCTGCAAGGGCTAATCCCTATCCCATCAACCAAAATGAGTGAGAGCCGCCAAAAGGCGATTCTCACTCATTTTTTCATGTCCCAGCTTTCTGTTTGGACTCAGCCACTATCATTTGCAACGGGTTTCCCCCAGGTAAATCACTCTTCTTCGTCATCCTCAAAGGAATATTCATTGAGCGACTCAAAATCTAAAAACTCTGCCACCGTCATGTTGAAGGCCAACGCCAATTTGTGCAGCGTCTTCACCCGTGGATTTTTGGTCACCCCTCGCACAATGTTGTCCAAGGTGGACTGCTTGACATTGCTCATGGAGGCCAGTTTATTGATGGAAATCCCCCGCTGTCTGCAAAGCTCCCGGATGCGCTGAATATATAGCTCGTAATATTCCATAGGCTTCTCCCTCTGCAATCATTACCCATTTACGGGTTGATGTGATGATAGCAACAAACAAGGGAGAACCTACCCGAATACGGGTTGACTTGTGGAATAATTTTGTTTTACAATTGTCATATACCCGAATAAAGGTAACTTCTTTGGAGGGAGCAATATGTCAACGTGTACATTTTTGGGGCATCGTCAATGTCCCCCTGATTTAAGGCCGCAACTGCGCCGAGTTCTCATGGATTTCATCGAAGAGCACGGCGTTCGTACATTCTATGTAGGCAACCAAGGCGGTTTTGAGCGCATGGCTTGTTCTGTCCTCCGTGAGCTTTGCCTGGAATATCCAAGCGTCACCTATGGGGTTGTTCTGGCGCATCTCCCCATCCATGGGCAAGAGACGAGAGAGAACGCCATGGATGACTCCCATTTGATTCTTCCAGACGGTATTGACACCATTCCCAAGCAATTCGCCATGGACTGGAGAAATCGCTGGATGTTAAAACAGTCGGATTATGTGGTGACATATGTGACCCATCCCTGTGGTCATGCAGCCAGATATGCAGCACTGGCCAAGCAAATGGGCAAGCGGGTGCTCAATCTGGACCCACCCCGTTCCGTATCTCCTTACATTGGGAGGCTATGAAGAAGCCGCTGCAAAACAGAAACAGGCTGTTGCAAACCGCATGTCTGCAACAGCCCCTTTCTTCTAGATTCCCAACAGACTCCCCAAAGCATTGACCAGAACACACAGCCCCATACCCAGCAGGGTGGGCACTGCCACCGCCACCAGGGTCCACTTGAGGCTTTTGCTCTCACGGTAGATGGTGAGGCAGGTGGTGGAGCAGGGCCAGTGAAACAGGGTGAACAGGAGGGTGCATACCGCTGTTGTCATGGTCCAGCCCTGCGCTTCCAGCAGGGTCTGCACTCCAGAGAGCTGGTCAAAGTCCACCAGGCTTCCCTGGGCCAGGTAGGCCATGAGCATCACCGGCATGACAATCTCGTTGGCGGGCCAGCCCAGGAGAAAGGCGGTCAAAATCACCCCGTCCAGGCCCATGAGCTGACCCATAGGGTCCAGAAGCCCAGTGATGTGAGCCAGAATGGTGGCATCTCCCACGGTGATATTGGCCAGCAGCCAGATGACACCCCCGGCGGGGGGCCCCACGGCCCTCATC
>CABPXX010000192.1 GCA_902461475.1 uncultured Eubacteriales bacterium
GGCCAGAATGACACCCAGAGCCGCCCCGCCGTAGGCGATGAGGTCCATAATGACAATGGAGTTGAGCTGCATGGTGAGCACCTTCATGGTCACCTTGCGAAACTCCTCCGCCTGCTGGGCCATCTCTTCCTGACGGGCCTCATCGGCCTGATAGATTTTCAAAGTGGTCAGGCCCTGGAGATTCTCCAAGAAATGGTCGCCCAGGCTGGTGTACTTTCCCCAGTACTTGGCCAGCAGTTTTTTGGCGAAGGTCTGTACCGCCGCAATGGCAATGGGGATGAGAGGCACGCACACCAGCAGCACCACGGCGCATATCAGGCTGATGGGAGCCAAGAAGACAAAGAGGGTCACGGGAGCCAGCAGGCTGTAAAAGAACTGGGGCAGGTAGGAGCCGAAGTAGATCTCCAGCTGGTCCACTCCTTCCACCGCCACCTGGACCACCTGAGCGGTGGAGGTGCGCTGGCGGTAAGAGGCCCCCAGGGTATACAGCTTGTCAAACAGGGCCCGGCGCAGGGTGGATTTCACCTGCCGGGAGGCCAAATGGCTCATGCGGGCGGCGGCCCGTAGGGCAAACCACCGTACCACCAGCGCAATCAGGGCAATTCCTCCCGCAAAGGGGAGACTGGAGGATACCGGGCGGCCCTCCAGCAGCTGACCCAGCAGCCAGCCCAGGGTAAACACCAGGGTGGCATTGGCCACCATGGAAATCCATTGGCAGGCCACATTTCCGGCAATAAATTTTTTGCTGTCCGGCACCATGCCCAACAGCCGTTTGTCCATCATCATGGGAATCTCCTCTCCTTTGGATTAGCTTAGGCTAACAGAAATGACGAAAAAGAAAGTTAGCAAAAGCTAACGTTTTGTGCAAAAAAAGAACAGGGTGAAGTTACCCTATGCAAACTATAGCACATTCCAGGCGGTGGTGCAAGCAGAAAATGGGGGAAGGGCATAGAATGAAGGGGGGCCCCCCGGAAGGAGGATGCCTAGATGGGAATTACCAGTTCAAATAAAGTGGTGGACCGCAGCGAAGTGAGCTGTGACGGTGAATTTCAAGTGACGCTGGCACTGACGGCGGCCCCGGACATCATTGAGAACCCCACCGATATTGTATTGGTGTTGGACCGCTCCGGCAGCATGTCAGGTGTGCCGCTGGCCGCCGTGAAGGAGGGGTCAGACACCTGTATTGACATCATACAGCAGGCCACCGACGACGGAAGCGGCAGCGGGGACTTGGGCTCCGGCACCCGCATGGGGGTGGTGAGCTTTTCCTCGTCCGCTGTGGTGGATGCGCCCTTGACGGCTTCGGTGAGCCAGTTGAAAGGGGCGGTGGACGCCCTGACCGCAGGGGGAAGCACCAACCACGGGGATGCCTTTGCCACGGCCACCCAGCTGTTGGAGACGGGGACCAATCCGGTGAAGGTGATGGTGCTGTTTACCGACGGCAACACCACCGCAGGGCCGCCCCCGGCCCCCATTGCGGCCCAGGCACGGGACAAGGGCATTATCATCTATTGTATCGGGCTGGTGGGGCGGATGGCCTGGATGTCAGCGCCCTGAACAACTGGGCCACCGACCCAGACTCGGTGCATGTGGCCATTGCCCCCACACCTCAGGACTTGGAGGAGATTTTTGCAGAGTTGGCGGCCAACCTCACCAAGCCCGGTGCCACGGAGTTGAAGATTGTGGAGCAGCTCAACCCTGATTTTGAGATCGTCAACATCGTGACCCCGGCCAAGGGCAGCGTGGAGCAGCAGTCGGACACCCAGCTGACCTGGAACATGGACGGTCTGGGGGTCAGCGGGGTGGAGAGCGCCACTCTGGCTTTCCGGGTCCGCCATCGGGGCGTGACTGGGGGCGTGAAAAAAGTCAACCAGTCCATCCAGTACAGCGATGCCCAGGGGAACTTGGTGGACTTCCCCGACCCCACCGTGAACGTGAAGTGTGACCTGGTGGTGTGCGCGGAGCCCTGCACCACCCCGGTGGACGTGGTGGCGGAGGGGTGCTCCGACACGGTCGTGGTGGACGTGGGGGATGTGCAGTTGGGCGCTCAGGGGCGTATCATCCAGCTGGAGGTGACGGTGAAGGATGTCTGCCCCAACCGCCGGGTGGCCTTAGGCGTGATGTTGGAGGAGGTGGGGCCGGACGGGAAAACAGAGCCCCGTGGGTTTAAGGCGTACACCATTCCCGCCCACACCCAGCCGGGATGCCGGGACGTGCAGGTCCAATGCATCCGCTTTGTGGTGCCCGAAGATGTGTCCCTGGGGGGCAAGTCTCTGTGTGACACCCGCCGCTTCCAGGTCCAGCTCATCGCCCAGGAGATGGATTGGGAGTTTCACTGTCCGTAAACCAATCGCTATGCCAGGTGGGGAGATTCCCCACCTGGCAAAAATTTTTCAAAAGTTGTTGGTATAACAACAGAAAGAGGCGGCGAACCTGTGCTATCATGCTCCTTGTCATAAGAAAGGTTTAAGACGCTGTCAGCGGTGGCATTCTATGGGTATCAACCGGAAGGGAAGTGCTGATATGAATGCGACAGTGGATCAATATCTGTGTATCGGGTGCGGCGCATGTGTCGCCTTGTGTCCTCGGGTGTTTCGTATGGGAGAGGATGGCAAGTCGGGGGTGAGCCAGGCGGTCACGGAGGAGACCTTGTCCCAGGTGCAGGAGGCCATTGACTCTTGCCCGGTCACCGCCATCAGCTGGCTGGAACACGAGTAAAAGGAGCTTATCAACATGGAACAAAAGATGTTTTGCTATCAGTGTCAGGAGACCGCCGGGTGCCGTGGGTGCACCATGGTGGGTGTGTGCGGCAAGCAGCCGGACGTAGCCGCTATGCAGGACCTGCTGGTGTATGTCAGTCGGGGTATTTCCGCCGTCACCACGGCTCTGCGTAAGGAGGGAAAGACGGTTGCCCCGGAGATCAACCATCTCATCACCCTCAATCTCTTCACCACCATCACCAACGCCAACTTTGACCGGGAGAGCATTGAGGCCCGCATCCGCGCCACGCTGGAGGCCAAGGCCCAGCTGATCTCCCAGCTCGGCGATACCGCCAACCTGCCCCAGGCCGCCCTATGGGACGGCGCTGGGGACTGGGAGGAGAAGGCCAAGACGGTGGGGGTGCTGTCTACCGAGAATGAGGACATTCGCTCCCTGCGGGAGTTGATTACCTACGGCCTCAAGGGCCTGTCCGCCTACTCCAAGCACGCCAACGCCCTGCTCCAGGACGACGAGGACGTGGACGCCTTTTTGCAGCGGGCCCTGGCCGCTACCCTGGACGACAGCCTCACGGTGGACCAGCTGGTGGCTTTGACCATGGAGACGGGCAAGTATGGCGTCTCCGGCATGGCCATGCTGGACAAGGCCAACACCTCCGCTTACGGAAACCCCGAGATCACCCGCGTCAACATCGGGGTGGGCAAGAATCCCGGCATTCTGGTCTCCGGCCACGATCTGCGGGACCTGGAGATGCTGCTGGAGCAGACCCAGGGCACCGGGGTGGACGTGTATACCCACTCGGAGATGCTCCCCGCCCACTACTATCCCGCTTTTAAGAAGTATCCCAACTTTGTGGGCAACTACGGCAACGCCTGGTGGAAGCAGAAGGAGGAGTTTGAGGCTTTTCATGGCCCCATCCTCATGACCACCAACTGCATTGTGCCCCCTAAGGACAGCTACAAGGACCGGCTGTATACCACCGGAGCCGCCGGATACCCCGGCTGTACCCACATTCCCGGCGAGATTGGCGAGCAGAAGGACTTTTCTGCCCTCATTGCCCACGCCAAGACCTGTGAGCCTCCCGCCCAGCTGGAGACGGGGGAGATTGTGGGCGGCTTTGCCCAC
>CABPXX010000193.1 GCA_902461475.1 uncultured Eubacteriales bacterium
GCTCCCGCATGTGGGTGAGCACTTCCACGGCGAAGGCCTGGGTGTCCGGGGGGGTGAGGTCGTGGTGCAGCCAGGGGGCGTTGAGGCCCACCTCGTTCATCCCCACCAGGCCGATGGTGGAGAAATGGTTGCGGAAGGTGCCCAGATAGTGCTTGGTGTAGGGATACAGGCCGTTTTCCATCAGCTGGGTGATGACGGTGCGCTTGGTGTGCAGGGACCGGGCGGCCAGGTCCATGAGGTGGTCCAGCCGCCGATAGAACTCCTCCGGGTCCTTGGAGAGGTAGGCGATGCGGGGCAGGTTGATGGTCACCACGCCCACGCTGCCCGTGGACTCGCCGGAGCCGAAGTAGCCCCCGGACTTCTTGCGCAGCTCCCGCAGGTCCAGCCGCAGGCGGCAGCACATGGAGCGCACGTCGGAGGGCTCCATGTCCGAGTTGATGTAATTGGAGAAATAGGGGGTGCCGTACTTGGCGGTCATCTCAAAGAGCAGCTTGTTGTTCTCCGTCTCCGACCAGTCGAAGTCCCGGGTGATGGAGTAGGTGGGAATGGGGTACTGGAAGCCACGGCCATTGGCGTCTCCTTCAATCATGATCTCCAAAAAGGCCCGGTTGACCATGTCCATCTCCTTTTTGCAGTCTCCATAGGTGAAGTCCATGAACTTTCCGCCCACAATGGCGGGCTGTCCCGCCAGATCGGGGGGCACGGTCCAGTCCAAGGTGATGTTGGTAAAGGGGGCCTGGGTGCCCCAGCGGCTGGGGGTGTTCACCCCGTAGACAAAGGACTGAATGCACTGCTTCACCTCGTGCTGGCTCAGGTGGTCCACCCGGACAAAGGGGGCCAGATAGGTGTCGAAGGAGGAGAAGGCCTGGGCCCCTGCCCACTCGTTTTGCATGATGCCCAGGAAGTTTACCATCTGGTTGCACAGGGTGGACAGGTGCTTGGCGGGGGACGAGGTGATCTTCCCCGGCACGCCCCCCAGACCCTGGTAGATGAGCTGTTTCAGGGACCACCCGGCGCAGTACCCGGTGAGCATGGACAGGTCGTGGAGGTGCAGGTCCCCGTCCCGGTGGGCTTGGGCCACCTCCTGGTCGTAGACCTCGCTGAGCCAGTAGTTGGCGGTGATGGCCCCGGAGTTGGACAGAATGAGGCCGCCCACCGAATAGGTGACGGTGGAGTTCTCCTTCACCCGCCAGTCGTTGATGCGCAGATAGTTGTCCACCAGCTCCTTGTAGTTGAGGAGGGTGGACGAGGCGTGGCGCACATTTTCCCGCTGCTTGCGGTAGAGAATATAGGCCTTGGCCACCTGGTCATACCCCGCCTGGATGAGCACCACTTCCACGCTGTCCTGGATGTCCTCTACGGCGATGAGGTCGTTTCGAATCTTGGGCTGAAAATCTGCCGTCACCCGCAGCGCCAGCAGCTCCACCACCTCCGGGTGGGCCTGCTGCCCCTGGGCCTCAAAGGCACGGGTCATGGCGGCGATGATCTTGCTTAATTGAAAGGGAACGGTGGAGCCGTCCCGCTTGGTCACTTGGTACATAGGCCACGCTCCTCTCTGTGTTTGCGGTTGCCGCCCCACGGGCGGTGCTCTTCCATGATACCACTGGCGTGGAGCGAATTCAATATATATTGCTATAATATTTTAAAGACACAATATATTGCGTGTTACGAGCGCGCCCCGCCCGGGGACGCTCCGCTGGGGTCCATTTTGAGTGGCCAAAATGGACGAAAGGCCACTTAGGGCGTTCCCCCCTAAGGACCTCCCTTGGGGTACGAGGCTGGAACTGCGTCAAGTCTAGGTTCGGCCCGTCACCCTTGCTGGGGCTCCTGCTACTGCCACCACACCAGATTGCCCTGCGGAGCTTACCCAGGTGGGTAAGTTTGAAATGACCTCTTGTAGAGGAAATTGTTTGGGCTGGGCTGTCCTTGACAACCCGGCCCTACCCGTCTACCATGGAAGGGAGAACAAAAAAGGGGGAATTGCCATGACCATCGATGGATTTCAGCCCATGACCCTGCTGGACTTTCCCAACAAGGTGGGGTGCACCGTATTTTTGAAGGGCTGCAACTTCCGCTGCCCCTTCTGCCACAACGCCACCCTGGTAGAGCTGGAGAGGGAGCAGTCCGCTCCACCCCTGGCGTTGGAGAAATTCCGCGACTTTCTCCAACGGCGGCAGGGGCTGCTGGACGGGGTGTGCGTCAGCGGCGGCGAGCCCCTGTTAAATCCCCAGCTGCCCCAGTTGCTGGAGCTGGTCAAGCATCTGGGCTATCTGGTGAAGGTGGACACCAACGGGAGTTTTCCACAGCGGCTTGTGGAATTGTGGAAGTCTGGCCTGGTGGACTACGTGGCCATGGACATCAAAAATAGTCCCGCCCGGTACGCCGAGACCGTGGGGGTGCCGGGGCTGGACCTCTCCCCCATCCGGGAGAGCGTTTCCTGGCTCTTGGAGGGCCGGGTGGACTACGAATTTCGCACCACCGTGGTGCGCCAGTTCCACGATACCCAGTCCTTTGCCCAGATTGGGCCCTGGGTTGCCGGGGCCAAGCGGTATTACCTCCAGACCTTCACCGACCGGGACACGGTGCTGCGCCCGGGCCTCTCCGCCTGGGACGGGGAGACCATGGAGGGCTTTGCCGCCCAGATGCGCCCCTATGTCTCCCACGTCGAAGTGCGTTGAAGGGGGTCGAACGGTTCCATCTTTACATTTTGTATCAAACAAGGTATGATGTTACCGACAATTTATGACCTTCTCCCGCCCCAGGCGGGGGAACTGTTCGAGGTGACAATATGGAAATCAAACGCATGCAATTGGGCATGATTCAAACCAACTGTTATATCTTCTGGGACGAGAACACCCTGGACTGCGCCGTGGTGGACCCCGGCGACGACGGGGAGCAGGTGGCCGCTTTCATCCAGGGCCGTGGCCTGAATCCCGTGGCCATCCTCCTCACCCACAGCCACTTTGACCACATTCTGGGCATTCCCGGCCTGCGTTCTCAGTGGCCCAACCTGCCCGTATACTGCCACCCGGCGGATGTGAACCCCAACGAGACCACCACTTCCCTGTTCGGTACCACCTTCCCCAGCGTCAGCTCTTTTGGGAACGTGCTGCCCTACCAGGAGGGGGACACCGTGCCCGTAGGCGGCCTCACCGTCCACGTGCTCCATACCCCCGGCCACACCCCCGGCGGCGTGGTGCTCCAGGTGGAAGACGCCCTGTTTACCGGAGACACCCTCTTTGAGGGCTCCATGGGCCGCACCGACCTGGAGGGGGGCAGCGAGACTCAGCTGCTCCATTCTCTCAAGCGCCTGGCCCAGCTGCCCGGGGACTACCGGGTGTTCCCCGGCCATGAGGGCTCCTCGACCTTGGAGCGGGAGCGCACCACCAACTTCTGCATGCTGGAGGCCATGAGACGGGGATGAAGCTGTATTTGGTGGGCCACCAGTACCAGTACGCCGTGGAACAGATGATGATGACCCTGTTCCCCGGCCAAAAACCCGAATATCCCGACACACCACCCACCTGGGACCAGTCCATGGCCCAGGTGGAACTGTTCACCCGGGGGCATGCCGTGGTGGCCCATGCCAAGCTGTGGTGGGACGGTGGTGTGTATGAGGCCGAGCGCAGTGAGCCGGAGGCCAACCTCACCGGCGGGCTGGAGGATGACCGGGTGCGCCAGCGGGTGATTCGCCTGGCTTTCTACGACGCCGGAGTGGCCGCCCTGGGCCAAGAGCCCCCCTGGGGAGCTCTCACCGGGGTGCGTCCGGTGAAGCTGCCCACCCGCCAGATGGTGGCGGGCGGCACCCCCCCGCAGGCCCGGGGCCCCCGCCTGAGCTGCG
>CABPXX010000194.1 GCA_902461475.1 uncultured Eubacteriales bacterium
GACAAGCCGGAAGCTACCGATAAGCCCGAGACTTCTCAGAAGCCCGAGGCGACCCAGAAGCCTGAGAACAAGGTTCCTCAGACTGGGGACAACAGCGGCCTGATGCTGTGGAGCTTGGTTTGCCTGGCTTCTCTGGCTGGCGCTGGCTGTGTGGTAAGCACCAAGAAAAAGTGGAGCAAGTAAGAAGTAGACCTTCTGAACACGAAAGAGGAGGCCCGGCGTAAGCCGGGGCCTCCTCCTTTATGCCTGGATGATTGTTAAACTTGACTTGGAGCAGAAGCCTGCATGTTCTGGATGAAGGTGCTGATGGCGGGAGAGCGGTGCTTGCGGGGATAAGCGCAGTATAGATCGATGAAAAGAGGTTCCACCACCGGGAGAATGCGAATGTCAGAAGAGGTGATGATGCAATTTTTCATGGATTGTTGGTCCAACAGTAACACGCCCTGCCCTTGGGCACATCGGTGTATGGCCACCAGCGGGGAGGGGGTGGAGACAATGTCCTGGAAGGTGATCCCTAACTCTGCACAGGACTGAAACAGAGGCGGGTAGATGGCCTGGTAGATTTGTGGTACCAGCAGCTGCTCGTTGGCAATTTGAAAGACGGAAACGGCGGCGTTCTGGGCCAACGGGTGGTGTTTGGGTAAGACGACACAGGCTGGGTCTCGCCAAAGCAGTGTAAATTGCAGTTCTGGGGTATTGAATTTCTGGGGGAGTATGGCTCCATCAAAGGTCCTGGTTTGGACATGGTCCAAGCAGGTCTCCACCCCGTAGTAGCTGTACTCCACATCATAATGATTGCATCGGTTGGGGAGCATGTGCATCATCATGTTGTAGACACAGGCGTCCATGGAGATGCGGAGATTGCTCTGGGAGGACTGGGAGACGTGGCGAAGGGCGGAGCAAGTCTCGTCCAATTCCTCCAGAATGTGGGTACTTCGAGCATAAAAGTAGTTGCCCTGTTCCGTGAGCCGCAGACCGTTGGCGGTGCGGTAAAAGAGGGTGCATTTCAGATCCTGCTCCAACGTGCGAATGACATAGCTCAGGCTCTGCTGGGTTACGTAGAGCCGTTTGGCTGTGTGAGACAAATTAAGATCCTTACATATTTCACAAAAATAATAAATTTTCTTAATGGTCATAGCTGTCACCTCTCACTCTATCTGAATGGTATATAGGTAAGACGAGTGGGGGCAAGGAAAAGTTGATATCTAATGAAAAATATTTTGTACCGGAGACTGGAGCCGGACAGACCGTCAAATTTGCTTTGGAGAAGCGTGGAATGGGTGCCGAAAATTTTTGGGGAATTCTGTATATTTTGCTGAAAATCTCAGCGAACACCCCAGGGGAGAGGGACAAATCCAGCCGTTTTCACCAAAGAAACAGGGTATAATTCTATACTACAAAAAATTGTTGTCCAAGCCCAAGAAAACTCTGTTTTACAATGTAAAGTAATCGTGACATACTGAATGGAAAATACGTTGGTACGGCTGGAAACAAGAACGATGTACAAGGATACCCGTGTGATTCGGGACGACCCGGAAGCAGCGGAAGCCCTGAGAATCTTCTCCGCCCACTCCTCTGCGGGTAACAATCCCTTTGGGGTGCAGGAGTCCGTGTACATGAGAGAGCATCTGGATGCCTTCCAGAATGCCCTGATGAATGGCGAAGACCTGACCCAGGCCGCGGCAGACCTGGAGGCGGATTTTGATGAAATCATTGCTGCCGTGGACACCCTGAAGGCCTATAAGGGAACCGGAAACATCTCTGGCGAGATCTCCCGCTGGACGGACGAGCTCCAGAAAATGGCTGTGGCCCTCAAGCAGATGGTGATAGACACAGCCACCAGTGATCCCGCCTCTCCCGATGACCCCGCCTCGGTGGAGAAGGCCATGGAGGTCATTGAGCGCAACCGTACCGCCTTCCAGCAGGCCAAGAACGCCTCTGGCACCGTAGCCTCTCAGGTACTCATTCCCTTCGGCGACAACCTGTTGGCCTCTCTGGAAGCTCGGCTGATGGCAAACATCCACTTGGACCCCGCCCCGCAGGGCTATGGCTCCATGGATATGCTGGACTACACCAAGATTGTAGACGGTGACCGCGCTTCCGCTACCGCCACCGGAAGCTATTTCCCGGTGAATGTGGGAGCCTACTTCGGGGTGACCCTGGGCCGCGTCACCGATATTGACAACCTGACCATTTACATGGCAGAAAACGCCTACTTCAAGGAGGGCGTGATGGAGGTCTCCACTGACAACAAGACTTGGACCGAGCTGGGCACCTTTGACGGCAGCACCGTACATCTGGAGGGTCTGGATGTCAAGGCCCAATTCATTCGCTACCGGGCCACCGATGAGTTTGTGGACTCCAACACTGGCTCTCCCAACGGCATGCTGGGTATCCAGGAGTTTGTGGTCAATGAACCCACCAGCGCCACCCTGTACACCAATGTGGAGGGTCTGGACGCTGCGGTGAATTACGAGAGTGGCCGGGTGAGCCTGGAGAACGTCTCCGGCGTGACCCTCCAGCCTGGTGACTATCTGGGCTTCCGGTTCAATACCCTGAAAAATGCCCACTCTGTGGTGGTGGATGAGGCGTTGCGGGACCTGAGTGCAGAGTATTCTCTGGACGGAGAAGAGTGGAAGCCCATGGACTGGGCCTCCTCCGCCTGCATGACCGCGCTGTATGTCCGTATGTGCAACACCAGTGATGAGGCTCGCACCTTTGACCTGGAGAAGCTGGAGGTGCGTCTGGGCGGCGTCCATCCTGAGATGACGGCAGATGCCAAGAACATCGTCACCTGGTCCGGTTCCGCCGCCAACATGGTGGACGGTAATCGGGATACCACCTTGTGGCTCAAGCCCAGTGAGAACCGTACCTTTATCCTGGATTTGGGCAAGACCGTGCCCATTTATGACGTGAAGATCCACTGTGTGAAGGACGCCCTGTCTGACGGTCAGATTCGGCTGAGCAGCGACGGCACCACCTGGAGTGAGCCCATCTCCTTCTCTGGCGCAGGCCTGGAGAACTTGGTGGAGTGCGGGGCAGTGGAGGCCCGGTACATTGAGATCACCGATAACATCCCCTCTAAGTGGATTCAGGTAGGGGAGATCGAGGTGAACACCACTGTGCCCGAGGACGTGCTGCGGGTCAGCGGCAGCGTCGGCGATGTGGATCGGCTGGTGGACAGCAATCTGTTTACCTCGGTATCTGCGGGCCAGGAGGCTGGCGAAGTGATCTGGAACAATGCCGGGCTGGACATCACCAATCTGGTAGTGGTGAAAAACAGCGGTGCCGCTGTCACGCTGTGGGCAGAGCAGGAGGACGGCACTTGGAAGGAAGTGACCACCGTCACAGATGCCTACGGAGATATTGATCTGGGCGAAGATGCCCATGCTTCTGCGTTTAAGTTTACCTGGGAAGGGAACTCCGGCCTGACACTCCACGAGATTGGGGCCTATAAGGCAGAGCAGACACCCGAGCAGGTGAACAAGACCCTGCTGGAGAAGACCATCGCCTATGCCAAGGGTCTGGACACCACCGGTGTCACCGACTCTGCCAAGGCCGCCTTTGAGAAGGCGCTCCGTGAGGCCGAGGCTGTCATGGCCGACGCCAACGCCACCCAGACTGAGGTGAACGCCGCTTGGGATAATCTGCTGGAGGGCATCTGGGGTCTGGGACTGGTGCAAGGCGACAAGACCATGCTGGAACAGCTCATCAACAAGGCGGAAGGTATGTCAACAAGGCGGAAGGTATGATTCCCAATGAGGACAAGTACATGGCCGACCACTGGCAGGAGCTGGTGGACGCTCTGGCCGCTGCCAAGGACGTGATGGC
>CABPXX010000195.1 GCA_902461475.1 uncultured Eubacteriales bacterium
GCAGTCTTCGCACATGGGGAACACCCCCATGGCGGTGCGCTCCCGGTCATAGGGGACGCTTTGGACAATGGTGAACCGGGGCCCGCAGTTGGTACAGTTGAGAAAGGGGTGGCGGTACCGCCGGTCCTTGGGGTCTCGCATCTCCCGCAGACAGTCCTGGCAGATGCCCACGTCAGGGCTTACCTGGGTGTCCGGGAGCGTTTCCCCCACACTGGGCAGGATATGAAAGCCCGTCTCTCCCGTGGGGGGAATGGAAACGGTGCTGACCCGGCGAATGCGGGCCAGCACCGGGGCCTGTTGCTGCAAAAGGGGGACAAATTGGGCCACCTGGTCTGGCTGCCCCTCCAGCTCCAGCTCCGCCCCCTGAGAGGTGTTGCGGATGAAGCCGGACAGGCCCAGCTGGGTGGTGAGGCGGTGGACGGTGGGGCGAAACCCCACCCCCTGCACCAGCCCCTCCACCTCCAGGTGAATGCGGGAGCGCTCAGCCATCGGCTTTCTCGGCTGCTGCCTTGGCGGCTTTGGCGGCCTCTGCCTTGGCCTTCAGCTCGGCAATCTGCTCCGGGGTCAGCTTGGGGGGCGGCGCCTTCTTGATGAAGGTGCCGGAGACCAGGAAATCCTCGGGCTTGGTGCCCACGATCATGTAGTCGTCACTGAGCTCGATGGACTTTCGGGCGCAGAAGTCGGCGCACATGGAGCAGAAGGTGCAGCTGGTCAGGTCAAAGGTGAGGGTGATTTTCTGGTCCCCGTTGGGCAGGGGCTCGATGGTGCGCTCCATGCACTGGGGGGCGCACACTCGCATACACATCCCGCAGTTGACACAGGTCTCCGGGTGGTAGATGATGCGGCCCCGATAGCCGGGGGCTGCCTTGGGGGGCTCCCCCTTGGGGAACTTCTCGGTGGCGGGGGCGCGGAACAGGTTGCCCAGGGCTTTGGTGAGGTATGGAATCATGCCTGACGCATCTCCTTCCGCTTTTCAGCCAGTATTTCGGCGGCCTTGGCCAGAGCGGCCATGATGGCCTCGGGCTTGGGGGTGCAGCCGCCCACGGAGACATCTACATGGGTGTACTTCTCCAGGGGGCCGTCCACGCAGTAGCTGCCCTTAAAGACGTTGCCGGAGCGGGGGCAGGAGCCCAAGCTCACCACCACCCGGGGTTCGGGTACCTGGGCCAGGGTGCGCACCAGGCGGTCTTTTGTCTGGGAGGTGACGGGGCCGCTGACCACCACGATGTCCGCTTGCCTGGGGGTTCCGGTGAGGCGGAAGCCCAGCCGCTCGGCGTCATACCGGGGAGTGAGCACCGACACCAATTCAATGTCACAGCCGTTGCAGGAGCCTGCATTGATGTGGAAAATCCAGGGACTTTTGGCCATGCTCTTGTCAATCATTCGTTGAAACATTTCCTTGTCCCTCCTTACAGGCCCAGCCAGACCAGAATGAGACTGATGAGGGCCAGACCGGCCACCATCGTCCAGTAGAATTTGAACACTTGCTCCACCTTGAACCGGGCGCACACGGCGTGGGGTACGCTCATGGTGACAAAGGTGAGCACCACGCTGAGGGCCACCATCACCAGGGCATCCAGAGCGGCGTACCCGGTGGAGATGCCGCCCAGGAACAGCACGCAGAAGAGGGCGCACATGACGTACATTTTCACGCAGTGGGTGAGCCGGAACAGCCCGGCGGGGGGGCCGCTGTACTCGGCCATAGTGCCCTCGCAGATCTCGGTCTCCGCCTCGGCGATGTCAAAGGGGTGCATGCCGATCTCGCAGGGGATGACGAAGAGCATGGCCAGGGCGGCGGGAATCATGCTCCAGTGGAAGAGCATGTTGCCGTTGACGGCCTGCCAGTCCACAATGGCCTGGAGGGAGAAGGTGACCCCCAGAGGGGAACCCTCACCCGCCATGCGGCCCACGGCCAGCATCACCAGCACGAAGGGCAGCTCGTAGGAGATCATGGCCACCATTTCCCGGCTCAGGCCCACCCCGGCGAAGGGAGAGCCGGAGGCGGCAGCGCCCACGATCATGGACACGCCCACCACCGTCAGGAGGTAGAGGATGACCACTAGGTCGGCGGAGGTGGAGTACACGGAGTAGGAGAACACAGGGACGAACAGGGCCACGGTGATCAGGGCGGCAAAGCCCAGCACCGGGGCGGCCAGGAACAGTCCCTTGCGGGCGTGGCGGGGGATGATGGTCTCCTTGCCGCAGCACTTGAGAAAATCATACCAGGGCTGGAGCAGGGGCGGGCCCACCCGATTTTGCATCCGGGCCACCAGCTTGCGGTCCAGGCCCGCCAGCAGCACCCCCACCACCACACAGAACAGAAGGCCGGGGAATACCAGCACATGGAAGATCGTCCAGAGAAGATTTGTCATGTCAGGTACCCCCTTTACAGAAAGATGACGCACAGCACCAGAGCCACAGCCATGGCGGCGGCGCCGTACAGGGTGTAGTCGTTGATCACGCCGCTGTGCCAGTTGTGCATGAAGGAGAAGTAGTGTCTCCAGTTGTGCTTGAAGCCCCAGAACAGGTCGCTGCCTCCCACCTGGGAGTACACGCTGGCCTCACCGGAGAAGAAGGAGTCGTACTTGGGGTCAGTATCCGTGTCGGCGGCGATCTCCGAGGTGACGGTGGCCTTCTCGTCTCCGCCCAGCAGGGCCACGATGCACACGGCCAGGGTCACGGAAATGAGAAGCAGCAGCCACATCACAGGCTGCCAGGCCCCAGACAGGGAGAAGCCGGAGACCAGGGAAGATTCCACCCCGTGGGCGGCGGCGTACCCGGTGCCCATGGCGGCGTCAATGTACCCGGAGGCATTGGTAGCGGCCTGAGTGGCGGGGGTGAGCAGACACTGCTGCACCTGGTCGGGGAAGAGACCGGGCAGGATGCACAGGGCGGCCAGAATCCACATGGGAATGCGCATCCCCAGGGAGACTTCCTTGGTATTGGCAAACTTGGGATTGAGCTGGCCGAAGAACACGCTCTGAGCCACCTTGATGAAGGAGGCCAGGGTGAGCACGCTGGTGATTAGGGCAGCCACGCACACCACCACGAAGAAGAAGTTGCCCGTCTCTCCCGCCTTCTGGAAGGTGGCCTGATAGATCATCCACTTGGAGGCAAAGCCGTTGAAGGGGGGCAGGCCGCTGATGGAGGCCGCGCCAATGAGGAAGAGGGCGCAGGTGCCGGGCATCTTCTTGGAGAGGCCGCCCAGCTCGTCCAGGTCCAGACTGCCGGTGGCGTGCTGGACAGCGCCGGCGGTGAGGAACAAAAGGCCCTTGAAAATGGTGTGGTTCATGGCGTGGAACAGGCCAGCGGACATGCCAAGAGCGGAGCCCAGGCCGATGACGGTGATCACATACCCCACTTGGGAGATGGAGTGGAAGGCCAGCAGCCGCTTAAAGTTGTGCTGGTTGAAGGCCATGGTGACGCACACGAACATGGAGATGACACCCACCCCGGTGACAAAGTACTGCACGAAGGGTTGGTCCATGTTCTGGTACAGGCAGTAGCACAGGCGGATGATGCCGTACACGCCGCACTTGGTCAGAACGCCCGAGATCATCAGGGAGATGGAGGCGGGGGCCACGGCGTGGGCATCGGCCGCCAGGGTGTGGAAGGGGAACAGGAAGGCCTTGGAGCCAAAGCCCACAAAGAGGAAGGCAAAGGCGATGAGAATCACCGGGGAGGAGGAAGTGGGCAGCAGGGCCGCAATCTGCGCCAGGTTCAGGGTATGAAGCTGGGAGTAGATGAGGGCGATGCCAATGAGCACCGAGGTGGAGCCCAGAGACCCCACCACCAGGTACTTGAAGGCACCCTCCAGAGCCCCC
>CABPXX010000196.1 GCA_902461475.1 uncultured Eubacteriales bacterium
ATCAGAACCGTGTCATAGTTCTTCTTGACTTCATTGACATAGGTTCGCAGCGTGAACTCCCGGCTCATGGCGTTTACCAAGCTCATTTCCATAGCCGACAGCTCAATGTTGGCTGGCATAAGGTCAACACCCTCTTTGTGGTGCAGGATGCCCTCATCCACAGAAAACGGCTCGTCGCGGATCACCTTCTCCATGATGGTTGCAAGGGTGGTCTGCAAGCTGTCCTGATCCTGCCAGCCCAGGCAAGTGGTGAGGTCGCCCTGGGGGTCTGCGTCAATGAGCAGAACCTTTTGTCCCAGGCGGGCCAACCCAATGCCCAGATTCACCGTTGTGGTGGTTTTGCCTGTTCCGCCTTTCTGGTTGGCCAATGCGATGACACGGCCTTCCTTCGGGCGGCTTCTCTGTTCCGGCATTTTCATGTCCTCCTTTTTGATAGATTTAGCTGCCCGTTGGCAAGACGAACAGCTATGTATGCGGTAAAATGGGCATGAAAAAAAGCCGTCTACTCTATGAAAGAATAAACGGCTTGATTCAGTCGGTACAATATGTAGTTTTCAAATTCTCTTGACAGGGGCGCACATGACTTTGAGCAAAAGATCATCCACGCAGCCGGTGTCCCGATTTTCCCGCAACAGAGTGTTCCGCAGACGATTGAGGCTCTGGATTACGATGCTGTTTTCGGCAGGGGTGAGGGTTATCTTGAATTTCTGCTTCCTCATAGTGCAGTCCTCCTTTTCGCCTTCATTGTATCTGCTCAAAGACGTGTAGCGCAAATGTGCGAGCATTCACCGGCTTCAAAGAGTTTGGATGGCATGAGGAAGAAAAGATAAACCGAATTTAGTTTGGTCAAATCCTGACAAATCAGGACAGCCCTTTCAAAAGAAAAACCATAACGAAAAGCTCGTAAATGAGGGACAAGGGACAGGGTAAAAGCACCTCAAAAACGGCTCGATTTTGGCTCCCGGTTGCCCCATTTTTTAATCATAATGGGGTCAAAAAGGGCCGGTTGCCCCATTTTTAATCAAGAAAAACAGGGTCAGAACAGTTCAAATCCTGCCAGAATCAGACAAGCTGCAACAGAAGATGTGAAATAGAAAAACCCCGAAAACCGCAGTTTTTCGGGGTTTTTGAGCATTTTTGAACCAGTTTGAAGTGCTGATTAGCGCTTGCTGAACTGGGGAGCGCGACGGGCTGCTTTGAGACCGTATTTCTTACGCTCCTTCATACGAGGATCGCGGGTCAGGAAGCCGGCAGCCTTCAGAGAGGCGCGGAACTCGGGGTCCATCTCCAGCAGGGCGCGGGAGATGCCGTGGCGCAGAGCGCCAGCCTGACCGGTGACGCCGCCACCGGTGACGGTGGCAACCACGTCCACCTTGCCGATGACACCGGTGGTGTTCAGGGGCTGACGGACCACCATCTTCAGGGTCTCCAGGCCGAAGTACTCCTCGATGTCACGGCCGTTGATGGTGATGGAGCCGGTGCCGTTGGGGAACAGGTGCACACGAGCCACGGAGGACTTCCGACGGCCGGTGCCGTAGTGATAGGGCTTCTTGCTCTTATACATAGTCGGTTACCTCCTTATTCAACAGTCCAAGCCTCGGGCTTCTGAGCCTCGTGCTTGTGAGCGTCGCCACGATAGATCTTCAGGCGGCTCAGAGAGTCCTTGGTGATGATGTTGCGGGGCAGCATGCCGCGCACAGCCACACGCATAGCCAGCTCGGGCTTCTCCTGCATCAGGATGCGGTACTTGGTCTCCTTCAGACCGCCCACGTAGCCGGAGTGGGTGCGGTAGAACTTCTGCTCGCCCTTCTTGCCGGTAAGGACGGCCTTGTCAGCGTTGATGACGATGACGAAGTCGCCGCAGTCGGCGTGGGGGGTGTACTCGGGCTTGTGCTTACCACGCAGCAGGGTAGCGGCGGCGGCAGCGGTCTTGCCCAGAGGCTTGCCGGCAGCATCGAGAATGTACCACTTGCGCTCGATGTTACCCTTGTTTGCCATAAAGGTAGACATATCGGTTTCCTCCATTTATCTTGATTTATTATAAAAAAACACGGGGGTTTCCTTCCTTTACAAGAAGGCGCAGGATGTATTATAATACGGGGGTTGCCTGGTGTCAACAAAAAAACATGCTTTTTTTAATTTGCGTTTTATATACTCCTGTATTCTCGTGTGTTCTCTTGAATACTCTTAAAATCTCGTTTTCATTTTGCTATTTGGAGGTCAAACAAATGCAGCTGATTTTATCCCATTTGCGCCGTTGTATCGAGGATTATGATATGATTCAGCCCGGAGACCGTATCGCTGTGGGGGTTTCGGGGGGGAAGGACTCCCTGGTGCTGCTCACCGCCATGGCCCGGCTGCAAAAGTTCTACCCTGTGCCCTTTGAGCTCCACGCCTTGACGGTGCATCCCGGCGTGCCGGAGATGGACTTCGGCCCGGTGCAAACCCTGTGTGACGAGCTGGGGGTGCCCTACCACATCATCCAGACCCAGATCTTTGACATTATTTTTAATGTGCGCAAGGAAAAGAATCCCTGCTCCATGTGCGCTAAGATGCGCCGTGGAGCCCTCCACAATGCCATGGCCGAGCTGGGGCTGAATAAGATCGCCTTGGGCCACCACTACGACGATGCCGTGGAGACCTTCTTCCTCTCCCTCTTCTATGAGGGACGGCTGTCCTGCTTCCAGCCGGTAACCTATCTGGACCGCATGGGCATCACCCAGATTCGTCCCCTGCTCTACTGCGGGGAGGGCTGCCAAGCGGCACAACCTGCCCATCGTCCACAACCCCTGTCCGGCGGATGGAAATACCCGCCGCCAGGAGGTGAAGGAGCTGGTGGCGGAGCTGTCCAAGACCTACCCCAATCTGAAGAACTATGTGTTTGGAGCCATGCAGCGCCTGCCCCTGCCGGAGTGGGGGCCCAGAGAGTATCGCCGCCGCCCCTTGGCGGAGGAGCCCACAAAAGAATATTGACTAGAAAAAGGCCGTGGTGCAATCAAGCACCACGGCATTTTGAATCTGTCAGGCTTTTTTGCGTTTCCACACCAGCCAGCCCACGAAAGCTACAACGGTGACACCGCCCAGACCCAGGCCCAGGGTCAGCCCGGGCGAGGTATAGCGGAAGGTGACTTGGTGGGTGCCGGGGGTGAGTTCTACGGTGAGGAAGGTGTCCCAGCACACTCCGGTATCCACTTTTTCCCCGTCCACATAGGCGGTCCAGCCGTCCTCGGCGGGGATGGTGGTGACCAGAGTGGAGGGTGTGTCAGTGGTGGCCTGGAGGGAGACGCGGGAGTTGGTGACTGTATCCACCTGGGTGTTGTCCAACAGGGCCAGCGCATCCCGGAGGGCGTCCTGGTCCAGCTGCTGCACCAGGGCCTCCCAGTCCAGGTTGGACAAGGTGGTGTTGCAGGCGATGGTTACCTCCAGGGTCTCTCCCTCAGCAGGAGTGCCCAGGTAATGGATGCGCTGCTCCTCATAGGGGGTGAGGGAACAGCGGTACTCGCCGTCCACAGACAGAGCGGTGAACCCGGTTTGGTCCAGATAGGCGTAGACGGGATTCCCGGTGCCGTGGATGCGCAGGGTGATCTGGTCAGCACCTTCCTGTACCTCCAAATCAATAGAGGAGAATACCTCTTGGGTGGACCCGGTGAGCTGGTTGAGCAGATACGTCTGAGTCTCAAAGGGAGTGTACCCACGGGGAAGAATGGTGGAAACCTGTCCCTGAGAGACATAGGCCAGGGGCAGAGCGTCCGGGTTTTCCCACAGGGTCAGGCTGCCGCTGTGGCCAGCCTCTTCATAGCCGGGGAACTCCTGGTCGCTG
>CABPXX010000197.1 GCA_902461475.1 uncultured Eubacteriales bacterium
CTGTGCGCTGGTCTCCCTGACTCTGCCCAAACTCCTCCAGCGCAGCGCCGACCAGGCCGAGGCGGCATATCTGGATGCCAACCGCACCCATCTGGCCCAAGCCCAGGAGATACTGACCAACTTTCTCCTCATCCGCCTGCATGGGTTAGCGTCTGAACAGGAGGTCCGCTATCGCAACGCCGCCGCCCAAGTGGAGCAGGCGGACAACCGCCGCCAAGTGGTCCGGCAGCGGATGAACACCCTGGGCAGCGCCATCAGCCAGCTCAGTTTTGTGCTCCTGCTGGCCGGGGCCATGCTGCTGATCATCCAGGGCAAGCTCAGTGTGGGCTATACCATGTCCCTCACCCAGCTGTTGGGCGGGGTCATGTTCCCCTTTGAGGTGTTGCCCGGTTACTGGATGGCCCTGCAAACGGGAAAGCGGCTGTTCCGCTCCAATCTGGAGCAGCTGCAAAGTGGGCTGGACACCCCCGGAATCCAGCCCCTCTCCCATGCGCCCAGACAACTGGCCCTCCATGGTGTCTCCTTCGCCTACCCCCATCGGCCCCCGCTGGTGAAACACCTGACCCTACGTCTGGACTGTACCAAAAAGTATGCCCTGGTAGGGTCCAGCGGCAGCGGGAAAAGCACCCTGGCCAAGCTGCTGCTGGGTTTTCTCACCCCCACCCAGGGCTCCGTCACATTGGACGGTATCCCTCTGGACCAGATAGAAGCCGATTCTCTCTACCGTGCAGTGGGCTACCAGAGTCAGAACAACACCTTCTTCCGGGACACTCTGGAGCACAACATTCTCCTGGGCCGCTCCCTTTCCCCAGAAGACTGGAAGCAACTGCTGCAACAAGTGCAGCTAGCCCACTGGGTGGCACAGCTTCCACAGCAAGCCCAGACCGTTGTAGAGGAGAACGGGAAAAATCTCTCCGGCGGTCAGGCCCAACGGGTGGCTTTGGCCCGGTGTTTGGCGGGAACCCCCTCCTTCCTGGTGCTGGACGAGATCACCTCCGCCCTGGACCCCCAGACCGCCGGGGCGCTGATGGACACGGTACTGGCCCTGGAGGGCGTAGGGCTGCTGGCCATCACCCACGACCTGAGTGGGGAACGGCTGAAACGCTTTGACTCCATCCTCGTCCTTCGGGATGGGGCGCTCATAGAACAGGGCTCTTGGGATGCGCTCATGGCCCAGCGGGGCGAGCTGCACCGTCTCTCTGTGAGACCATAAAAAAAGCCTGGAATCCGAGGATTCCAGGCTTTTTCATGTCATGTTATAAGTTGAAGCTAAAGACCACAACACAGACCACGACAAACAGAATAAAGCCCACATTGGCGTATACCGTCTTGACCCGACCCTCCCGGGGCAGCTCCTCGGGGGTAGGCCGAAGGGTCAGAGACTTGCGCATAACGATCCCAATCACCAGGCCCGCGATGACCAGCACCAGCTGCACTACCACATAGGCCAGGTAGATGAGCAGGCCGGGCAGAATGGCCGCCAGCATCTCCTGGTCCAGATTCTGGGGGTTCAAGTTGGACAGGGCATCCAAGTCCAGGTTGGACACCACCCACAGGGGCACCACCGAGCCCATGAAGTTGATAATCATGTGCATCAGCACAGGATAGCGGAGGCGACGGGTGCGCAGGTACACATAGGCAAAAATCAGGCCCATGCCGAAGGCGTAGAAGAACTGAAACAGATTCATGTGGAACAGAGCGAAGGTGAGAGCAGAGAACACCATGGCGGTCTTCTCCCCATACTGGGCGCAGCGGTCCAGCAGCTGCTTACGGAACACCAGCTCCTCCACCAATGGGGCCAAAATCACCACGGTAAACAGAATCAACGGGTTTCCACCGCTGACCATGGCCTCCACACCGTTTTGTGCTGTTCCGCCGGACAGCAGCCCGGACAAGAAGGTGCCAACCAGATTTCCGATGAACATCACCGGGAAGCACATCAGCAACAGCGCCCAAAACTTCCCTCCTCCCAGTTTGGTCTGGGACTGCTCCACCACGGGCATCTTGTGGAGCATCAACAAAAACAGAGGCACACCCACCAGGTACTGCGGGATAAAGGAAGCCGCCCACAAAAACCAGGCGTTCTCTAACACGTTCACACCCATGGCAAACAACACGCCCCCAATCGCCACTGCCACAAGCTGCAGCACGACGATGACCATCGCATAGGCACACAGGGCCCATCCCAATCTGCCAAAGCAGGACTTTGCTTTCTCCACTGGTACCAAGTTTTCTTCCTCCATGTGGTATTCCCTCCCATGTTTCTCTCGTTTGGGGTCTTGCTTTCGCCCATTCTCTCATATCTTCCACAAAGAATCAATCCCGCTGTGCAACTTCTCTCCCCTCATCCCCTATCTTCCCATTGACAGTTTCAATCGAATGCGTTAGACTGGCAGTGTAATCGAACGCATTAGACTAAGGAGGTGACACCATGGACACGCCGAAGATTTTTGAGAGTGAGTACCGTTTCTGCCTGATTTTGTGGGAGCACGAGCCCATCAAAAGCGGGGAGCTGGTGGCCCTGTGCAAGGAGCAGCTGGGGTGGAAAAACTCCACCACTTACACGGTCATCAAGCGTCTGGCCCAGCGAGGGGTGCTGAAAAATGAGAACACCGTTGTCACCTCTCTGGTCTCCAAGGACCAGGTGCAGGCCGCTGAGATCGACGAGCTGGTGGAGACCAAATTTGAGGGTTCGCTCCCCGCCTTTGTGGCCGCCTTTACCCGCCACCAGAAGATGACCCAGAAGGAAATCGACCAGGTACAGGCGATGATCGACCAATTTAGAAAGGGGAATGGGCCATGACTGAGCTGTTTTTGCATGTGGTAAACATCAGCATTTCCGCCAGCTGGCTGGTGTTGGCGGTACTTCTGGCCCGCCTGGTGCTGAAACGGGCCCCAAAATGGGCCCATGTGCTGCTGTGGGGCATTGTGGGAGTACGGCTGATCTTCCCCTTCTCCCTGGAGAGTGCCCTGAGCCTCATTCCCAGCGCGGAGACCATCTCCCCCACCATTCTCACCGACGACATCCACAGGGTCTACACCGGATTTTCCACCATGAACCAGTCCATCAATCCCGTACTCACCCAGGCCGCTACCTCGACCACAGACACCGCCCCTAATCTCCTGGAGATCTGGCTTCCGGCGTTAGCCGCTCTCTGGTTCTTCTCCAGGGAGGGCAGTGACCTCCCGGCGCCTGCGGCAGCGAGTGGCCACGGCGATACGTTTGGAAGACAACCTCTATCAGAGCGAGGCGGTCCTCTCCCCCTTCGTGCTGGGGCTGGTTCACCCCCGAATTTATCTTCCCTTCTGTCTCGACCAGGACACCATGGAGCACATGGTGGCCCACGAGCGGGCTCACATCCAGCGCAGAGATCACTGGTGGAAACTCCTGGGCTTTGTGCTGCTGAGTGTGTACTGGTTCAACCCTCTGCTGTGGCTGGCCTATTTGCTGCTGTGCCGGGATATTGAGCTGGCCTGTGATGAGAAGGTGGTGCGGGGTATGGAGCCCCAGCAGCGGGCGGACTACTCCCAGGCCCTGCTCTCTTGCTCGGTGCGCCGCCCTGCCATTGCCGCCTGTCCCCTGGCCTTTGGCGAAGTGGGGGTAAAGCAGCGGGTGAAATCGGTGCTGCGCTATCAGCGGCCCACCGTTCTGGCAGTGGCCGCCTCGGTGGTGGTATGCATCATCGTTGGGGTGTGCTTTCTCACCAATCCCCCCATTCCCCGAGGCTTCCCCATGCAGGGACACAATGTGGCAGATTTATAGCAATTTTCACAAATAGAGCACAGTACTTTAACTTTCCAGGAAAAGTGGTA
>CABPXX010000198.1 GCA_902461475.1 uncultured Eubacteriales bacterium
CCAGGGATAGCCCGGTGCCCCGGTGGCGGCCCTTGGTGGAGGCGCCCCGCTGGAACATGGTGTTGCGCAGTACGGTGGGGATACCGGGTCCGGTGTCCTCCACGCACAACAGCAGGCTGTCCGGGTTTTCCCGGATGCTTACGAAAATTTCCTTGGTGGCGCTGCGGGACTGGTTGAGCACCTCAATGGCATTCTCAATGAGGTTGCCCAGGATGGTGACGTAGGCATCCGGGGGCAGCCAGTCGCTGTCTTCGCTCAGTCCGCTCTCCCGGTCCAGGGTCAGGCGGATGCCCAGCTCGTTGGCCCGGCTGGTCTTGCCCACCAACAGGGCGGCCACCGACGGCTCATGGAGCTGGTTCATTATGCGGTTCACCGCCTCCCGGTGGATTTGGGTGGTGTCCATGATGTACTGCTGGGCCTTTTCCGGCTCTCCGATTTGCAGCAGACCCAAAATCACGTGGAGCTTGTTCAAAAACTCGTGGGTGTAGGCCCGCATGGCGTCCACCATGTGGCGCACGCCGGTGAGGTCGTCGGCCATCCGGGCCAGCTCGGTGCGGTTGCGGAAAATGCTCACCGCTCCGTTGAGCTGGCCGTCCTCGTACAGGGGCAGGCGGTCAGCCAGCACCCGTACATTCTTTAAGGAGTTGATGCTCACGTTGTACTCCGGCTTTCCCGTGCGGAGAATGCGGTCCAGGGTGGAGCGGGGGTAGAAGTCCGCCAGGGACTTGCCCAGCACCTCGTCCCGGTTGAGGGAGAACATCTCCGCGGCGGCGGTGTTGAGGAAGATGAGATTTTTGTCCCGGTCAATGGCCATGATGCCCTCCTCCAGGGCGTCCATGATGTCCTCCCGCTGGTGGAAGTGGTGGACGAAGGCGTCGGGCTCATAGCCCATGAGGGAGTGCTTGATGCGCTTGGACAGGCGCAGGGCCAGGGTGGAGCCCAGGATTGCCGCCACCAGAGCCACCACTGACAATACAACCACCGTGTGGCGGGCGGAATCAGGCCGCCACGCGGCGAACACCCGGGACAGGGCATCATACGGGGGCGTAGGCGTAGTTCTCCGAGCCCATGGGGCCGGTCTCGTCGGAGGTGTAGGGGGCGGCCCCTGCCAGGGCATCGGTCTGAGCGGTGCCGGAGTATGGGGTGTCCAACAGATCATGGTCCGGGGCGTAGAGCAGGTTGGACTGGGTGTCACCCACCAAGATGAGGTCTATGTCCCGGGTGTTCTGGGTGGCCTCATCCAAAAACTCCGCCAGCTCCTGGGTGGAGCGCTTCCCCTCCAGGGCCTCTTGAATCAGGTCAATCCGGGAGAGAATGGCGGCGGAGTTGACCAGGGTGCTGTCTAAGGCGTCCTGGCTGTTGTGGAGGGTGAAATACAGGTTTCCCGCTGTGGACAGGACGATGGAGACAATGACGACAATGAGGTTCATTCGGGTCATGCGAGCCCGAATGGAGGCCCCGGACGGTGTGGACATGAAAACTCCCCCTTTTCTATCAGTATAGTAAAAAGGGGGAAGACTGTCAAACCAAACCCTGGGAGCGAAAGGTAAGAAACACATTCGCTGTTTTTCTTACTTTTTTTACTTTCGTAAGCCTTACGGGAAGGGGGGGAGTGGGGTACAATGGCACACGCGAAAACGAGGTGATGTGTTTGGAAGCATTCAAGGAAATGCTGCTGGAAGAGCTGGGGACACCCACAGCATTTACCATCCCCCTGCTGGGCGGCATCGAGGTGTCGCAGTCGGTGGTGGTATCGTGGATTGTCATGGCGGTGCTCATTGTGGCCTCTGTGTGTCTGACCCGGAATTTAAAGGTAGAGAACCCGGGTAAGGTACAGGTGGCCCTGGAGAGCGCGGTGGAGTTTCTCAATGGCTTTGTCAAGACCAACATTGGGGAACACTGGAGACCCTTTGCCCCCTGGCTTGGTACCGTAGCGCTGTACATCGGCTTTGCCAACATCATCGGCATCTTCGGCTTTGCCCCGCCCACCAAGGACGTGAGCGTCACAGCGGGATTGGCCATTCTGAGTATGCTGCTGATCTACGGCTCCCAGTTCCGGTACAACGGACTGGTGGGCGGCCTGAAACGGTTTGCCGAGCCCATGCCCCTGCTGCTGCCCATCAACCTGATGGAGGTGGCCATCCGGCCCCTGGCATTGTGTATGCGACTGTTCGGCAACGTGCTGGGCGCCTTCATCATCATGGAAATGCTGAAATTTGTGGCCCCGATTCTGTTCCCGGCGGTGTTCAGCATCTATTTCGACCTGTTTGACGGGTTGATCCAAACCGTTGTCTTTGTGTTCCTGACCACTCAATTTGTGGGCGAGGGCATCAAAGAGGAAGAGTAAGTCTATCAACAAAACATGGAATTAACAGGAGGAACTTATTATGTCTATCGGAATCATTGCTGCAGCTCTGTCTGTGTTCACTGGAATCGGCGCTGGTATCGGCATCGGCGTTGCCACTGGTAAGGCCAGCGAGGCCATTGCCCGTCAGCCCGAGGCCTCCGGCAAGATCAACAGCGCCCTGCTGCTGGGCTGCGCTATGGCAGAAGGTACCGCCATCTTCGGCTTCATCACCGCTCTGCTGATCATCTTTATGGGTTAAGGGGGGAGCCTCCCATGCTGGAGTTCCATCTTTCCACCATCATCTTTACCATCATCAACCTGCTGGTGCTGTACGTCATCCTGCGCAAGGTGCTCTTTGGCAAGGTCAATGCCGTGCTGGAGCAGCGGGCTCAGCTGGTGCAGCAGGAGATTGACGCCGCCCAGGCGGGCAACCGCCAGGCCCAGGAGCTGAAGGCCCAGTACGAGGGCCAGCTCCAGGACGCCCACCAGGAGGCGGCCAAGATCGTCTCCGATGCCCAGACCCGTGCCCAGCGGGTGTACGACGGCACCGTGGCCGAGGCTCAGAGCGAGGCCCAGCGGCTGCGCAATGAGGCCCAGGCCCAGATCGCTACGGAGCGGGAGAACATGCTCCGCAGCGCCCGCCAGGAGGTGGCCTCTCTGGCCCTGCTGGCCGCCGCCAAGGCCGCAGGCCGGTCCATGGACGGCCACGACGACAAGGCCTTTGTGGACGAATTTCTTTCGGAAGTAGGTGAGCAGGCATGAGTGAGTTGGCCCGCCGTTATGCCCAGGCCCTCTATGGGATTTACCCCAACGAGGGCACCCTGGACCTCACAGCCAAGCGGCTGATGGAGAACCAGGAGCTGTGGGAGAGCCTTTGCTCTCCTGCGGTACAAGCAGAGGAGAAGGAGCGTGTTCTGACTCGGCTGCCCATGCTGGACGGACACCGGATTCTGCTCAGCTTCTATTCTCTGCTGGCAGACAAGGGCCGCATGGCTCTGCTGCCCCAGATCGTGGAGGCATTCCACGACATCGCCCTGGAGGACCGGGGGGCGGCCCGCTGCCGCCTGACCTGTGCTCGAGTGCCCCAGGAGGAGGAGCTGGAAAAGCTCAGAAAGACCCTGTGTCATCTGCACCGCAAGAAGGATGTGGTCTTTGACATTCACACCCAGCCCGACCTCATCGGCGGCTTCGTGCTGGATATCGAGGGCGTGACCTATGACAAGAGCGTCCAGGGGACGCTGACCGGCATGTTCCGGCAACTGGAAGAGAGGCGAATGGCATGAAAACCAACCCCGAAGAGATCGTCTCCATCCTGCGGGAGGAGATTCAAGGATACGACACCCGAGTGCGCCGGGACGAGGCCGGCACCGTGCTGGAAGTGGGCGACGGCATCGCCACCGTCTACGGCCTGGACAAGGCGGTGTACGGTGAGCTGGTGGAGCTGGAC
>CABPXX010000199.1 GCA_902461475.1 uncultured Eubacteriales bacterium
AATGTCGGTGTTGGGGGACACCACGGTGACCACCACCGGGATGTCCAGCACCTGCTTGAGGCGACGCACCACGTCGTTTTGGGTGGGGGCGTTGACCACCACTCCGAAGGCGCCCTCGTGCTCGGCGTCGTTGGCCAGGTTCACCACCCGCAGGCCCCGGGTGACGCCGCCGCCCACTCCCACAAACACGGGCATGTCGGCGGCCTGCATCACCGCTCGGTGGATGGGGGGCTGGGGGGTGAAGGGGTAGACGGCCATGACGGCGTCGGCGTTGATGTTGCGAATCACCGCCACGTCGGTGGTGAAGGCCAGGGATTTGATCCGCCGCCCGAACACCCGGATGCCGGAGCACTCGGAAATGCAGGTGGGGATTTTAATCATGTGGCTGCGCAGGGTGCCCTCGTACTCAGGCACCCACTTGCGGGGGGCAATTTTCTCTGTCATGGGGGTTCTCCTCTGTCAACAAGGCAATGAAGCATGAATGATTATGGTAAGGCTCTGGGCCCTCAGCCCCAGATCATCTGACCGCTGGTGTTCTCCTGGCCCACCAGCTGGCGGGAGGTGTCAATGCCGGCCTGGGTCAGCGCACGGGTCACCTGGGTCTGGGTGGTGCTCTCATCCAAGGTCACCCACACCCGCTGGGCGTATTGGTCCAGCAGCTGGGGGGTCATGCCGCTGGTAGTTCCGCCCTCCACCAGGGAATCTCCCCGCACCTGGGCGGAGAGGCGCACCTCGCTGCCCTCCAGGGCCTGGGTGACCTC
Source organism: uncultured Eubacteriales bacterium (assembly GCA_902461475.1). GTDB lineage: Bacteria > Bacillota > Clostridia > Oscillospirales > Oscillospiraceae > Enterenecus. The sequence continues at coordinate 762 of CABPXX010000199.1, forward strand.
CTGCCAGAACTGCTCCACCACGGTGGTGCGGGTGTCGGGGTAGTTGGTGGACTGGGCCAGCACGTGCACCTCGCCCTGGTCGGGGAAGTAGGCGCTGTCCAGCACCAGCTCGTCAAAGCCCATCTCGGACAGCTCCACGCACAAATCTACCAGGTACTGCCGCACCTGGGTGTTCACCGGGCTGACCCAGCTCATACCCATGGAGTCATACCAGCGGTTGCCGCCCTTCGTCATCAGCAGACTGCTGCCCACGTTGGCAGCGGCCAGGGCCTGGTCCCGGAAGCAGTCCACCCGGGCCACCAGGTAGATATCCTGGGCGGCCAGAGCGTTGAGGGCCTGGGTGAGGCTCTGGGTGGTGGACACCGTGCCCAGTTGACGGGCCAGAGCGGCCTGGCTGGGCCATTGCAGCTTGCCCCACTCGCCCTTGACCTGAACCACCACGGCGTCACAGCCCGTCTGCTGGGCCAGGGTCTGGGCCGAGCCGTCCAGCAGCTGGCTCACCGTCACGTCCACCGCCCGAATCTCCTCCGTCTCCGGGGCCTGGGAGGGCGTGGGAGAGGGCTGGGAGGAATCGGTGGGGTCCGGCTCCTGGGTGGGGGTGTCGGAGGCCGTGGTCTGGGGGGTATCCGTGGTCTGCCCCTGAGGCAGCCAGCTGGGCAGCGCCCCGCCGTTGTTCAACGCCAGCAGGTATCCGCCGCCGCCCACCACCAGGATGGCCAAAATACACACGATAATTTTCAGGAAGGTACTGGCGCCGCCGCCCCGTCCCTGATATCCTCTATATCCCATGCGGTTTCGTCTTCGCACCGAAACCACCCGCCTTTCTCATCTGGAGTCTCTGGGGGCAGCGCTGGGCCGCCCACCGTGCCCCTTATTCTACCACACCTTTCCCAGCGATTCCACCGACATTTTGTAGATATTTTCCCGCTCCCTCAGCGGAACACCCACTGTGTCAACATGAGAAGCCCAAATCCTGGAACTCCCAGCACCCCCAGCACCAGGCCGTTGAGGGCGTTGAAGCCCAGGTACACCCCCAGGCTGGGCCCGATGCCCTGGAGGCCCCACAGCACCGCCATGGCCGCCCCCCACCGCACCGCCAGCTTTCCCAGCAGGCGCAGGGGGCGGCGGAAGAGGACCAGCAGCAGCAGCGCACCCAGGGCCACCCCCAGCCACAGCCCCCAGCTCATCGCAGCCCCTCGTCGGCGGCGTCCAGGCGCTTGACCTGGCGCACCAGGTAGGAGTAGCGGCTGCGCAGGGCGTTGATCTCATACACGCAGGCATCCACCAGGTCCGGGTCCGAGTGCAAATTGAACTGGGCATAGGCCTGGTTGAGCTGCACCCGGGTCTGGGCCACCCCCTCCATCAGGGACCGGCGCTCCTCCAGCCTCACATTCCTCCCCCGTTTTCTTCCCACCGTCATAGGGCATCCTCCTTTGGTTTTTTGTTCCAGATTCTCTCCCAGTTTAAGCGAAAAGCAAAAAAATTATTCCTCTGCTGGTGGTGTGGTTATAATACGGAAAGGAGTGGCGGCTCTGCCATCAGAATTTTGGGACACACGCTCTTTACACTCTGTTTACGTGTATGGTATACTGTGACCAGTTATGTCCAAATTTGAAGAAAAAGATTGAGGTATGCGACTATGGATTTATTCGACGTCCTGACGATGTTGGGCGGCCTGTCCCTGTTTCTCTTTGGTATGTCCATTATGGGCGATGGACTGGAGCGAGCAGCGGGCAACAAGCTCAAAACCATCCTGGAGCGGCTCACCTCCAGCCCCATCAAAGGCTTCTTCCTGGGCCTGGTGGTCACCGCCATCATTCAGTCCTCCTCTGCCACCACGGTGATGGTGGTGGGCTTCGTCAACTCCGGTGTGATGAAGCTCAATCAGGCCGTGGGTATCATCATGGGTGCCAACGTGGGCACCACGGTGACGGCCTGGATTCTGTCTCTGTCCGGCATTCAGGGCGACAGCTTCTTTATCCAGCTGCTCAAGCCCACCTCCTTCTCCCCCATTCTGGCCGTCATCGGCGTGGTGCTGTATGTGTTTCTCAAGGACAACCGCAAGCGGGACATCGGCGCCATCCTGCTGGGCTTTGCCACCCTCATGTTCGGCATGGACACCATGTCCGGGGCTGTGGCCGGTCTGAAGGACGTGCCTGAGTTCACCAACATCCTGCTGATGTTCTCCAACCCCATCCTGGGTGTGCTGGCTGGCGCGGCCCTCACCGCCATCATCCAGTCCTCCTCTGCCTCTGTGGGTATCCTGCAGGCCCTGGCCTCCACGGGTGCGGTGACCTTTGGCTCCGCCATCCCCATCATCCTGGGCCAGAACATCGGCACCACCGTCACCGCCATGCTCTCCTCGGTGGGCGCCAACAAGAACGCCCGTCGGGCTGCCCTCATTCATCTGTACTTCAACGTCATTGGTACCATTACCTTCCTCATTTTGTTCTTTGTCCTGCAAGTCTTCATCCCCATGCCCTTCCTCAACGACAGCATCAACGAGTTCTATATCGCCGTGGTCCACACGGTGTTCAACGTGGTGTGCACCCTGGCCCTGCTGCCCTTCAACAAGCTGCTGGTGAAGCTGGCCTGCGCCACCATCAAGGACGAGGCCAAGGAGCCCGAGGTCATGCTGTTGGACGAGCGCCTGCTGGTCACTCCTCCCATCGCTCTGGAGCAGTGCAACAAGCTGGCCATCGGCATGGCCAACCTGGCCAGCACCTCCGTCCAGCGTGCCCTGGGCCTCATCACCTCCTACAACGAGGAGGACGCCAAGCTGGTGTGCGAGGTGGAGGATCAGCTGGACCAGTACGAGGACCAGATTGGCTCCTACCTGGTGAAGCTGTCCACCAAGACCCTGTCTGTGGATGACAGCCGCGCCGTGTCCCTGCTGCTGCACTCCATCAGCGATCTGGAGCGCATCAGCGACCACGCCAAGAGCATCCAGATCTCCGCCCAGCGGATGCACAACAAGCACAATCAGCTCTCCGGCGACCCC
>CABPXX010000200.1 GCA_902461475.1 uncultured Eubacteriales bacterium
ATCGGCGGACTCATTTTGCTCTCCCTGGGGGTAATTGGCGAATATGTGGGCAAGCTATACATGGAGGCCAAAGGCCGTCCCCGCTTCCTTGTCCAGGACGTGGTGGACGAACAAGACTGAGTCTGTCCTAGAAAGTCCTTGCTTTTTCGTCCAACTCAGCATAAAATAGCCTCAAAGAGACTATGGGAACCATCCCCTATAAGGAGGCACCGTTATGAACATCAACATCGATCTCAACGACCTGAAGGAGCGCGCCAAGGATCTGGCCCAGACCGGCGTGGCCAAGGCCCTGGAGCTCACCGACACCGGCGTAAACAAGGCCAAGCAGCTGGCTGAAATCAGCAAGCTCAAGGTGCTCAACCTCAGCGAGCAGGACGCCATTCGTCGGGCCTATATGGACCTGGGCCGCCTGTACTACGCCGAGCGGGGCTCCGCTCCCGAGGCCGCCTATGCGGATTTGTGCGATAAGATCACCCGCTCCAAGGCCCAGATTCAGGTCAACGAGCAGCGCATTGCCGATCTCAAGTCCTCCGGCAACCTCACCGACGAGGAAGTGGAGCACGCCTGCGAGGCCGACTTTGAGGACGCCGACTGGAAGTTCGTGGGCAACACCCCCACCGAGGACGCCCAGACCGCCGCTGGCCAGGCAGAAGCAGAGACCCAGGCGGACAACGCCGATGCCTACGACTTTGAGGAGGAGCCCGAGGTCAAGACCGACGACCAGGTGTAATCACCCAAAGCACAAAAAAGACCGTTGCAGAGAAACCCTCTGCAACGGTCTTTTTCTTCTCACATTTCCCGGCGGCCCTCCATGGCCCGCATCAACGTGGCGTCGTCGGCAAACTCCAGGTGGCTGCCCACCGGGATACCATAGGCCAGACGGCTGACCTTCACCCCAAAGGGCTTGAGCAGCCGGGAGAGGGACATGGCGGGGGGCTCCCCCTCCGTGTCCCTGTGCATGGCCATGATGACCTCCTCCACCTCTCCCCCAGACACCCGCTCCACCAGCTGGGCGATGCGCAGGTCGTCGGGGCCCACGTGGTTCATGGGGGAGATGACCCCGTGGAGCACGTGGTACACCCCCTGGTACTCATGGGCTCGCTCCAGGGCGATGACGTCCTTGGGGTCGGCCACCACACACACGGTGTGCTGGTCCCGCCGGGGCGAGCTGCACAGGGAGCACAGCCCCTCCCCCTGAGTGAGGTTCTGGCACTTGGGGCAGTAGCCGATGCTCCCCTTGGCCTGGAGAATGGCGTCGGCAAAGGCCTTTGCCTCCTCCTCCGTGCGGCCCAACACGTACAGGGCCAAGCGCTGGGCGCTCTTACGCCCCACGCCGGGCAGTTTTGCAAATTGTTCCACTAAGTTTTCCAAAGCCGGGGGAAAATAATCCATGCTCTTGCCTCCAGATCTTGTACTTCTTACTCTGTCACCCGCAGCGCTGCCATGGCGGCGGAAAGGTCAGGGGCCTCATACAGCGCAGAGCCCGCCACCAGCACGTTGGCGCCCGCCTCTACCACACGCCGTGCGGTGGACGGGTTGATGCCTCCGTCTACCTCCAGGTCACAGCTGGGGTTGTGGGTCTGGATGATCTCCCGGACCCGGGTGATGGTCTTCAGCTGAGACTCCATAAAGGGCTGACCACCGAAGCCCGGCTCCACCGTCATCACCAGCACCATGTCCAGCTGGTCAATATAGGGCAGGATGGCCTCCGGGGAGGTGATGGGCCGCAGGGCCACCGCCTTTTTCACGCCGTATTCTCCCATGATGTCCAGAGCCTTCTGGATGTTCTGAGGGTGGTCCGACTCCAGGTGAACGCTCACCAAATCCGCCCCCGCCTCACAGAACTGGGCGACATACCGCACCGGCTTGTCGATCATCAGGTGCAAATCCAACTGCATGTCCGTGTGCTTGCGGATGGACCGAACCACCGGAAGGCCCAGGGTTATGTTGGGCACAAACGCCCCATCCATCACATCCACATGGAGCAGGTCGGCGGTTTGGACCCGCTGGATCTCCCGCTCCAGATTGCAAAAATCTGCTGATAAAATGGATGGCGCAATCTTTACCATGTTCTCTTTCACCTTTGTCTTTCTTATCCGATTCTTTTACCTTCTCTCAGGGGTTGGGGGAGCACACCGCCCACGGGCCATCCTCATAGGATACCACAAGCGGATACCGCGGTCGGCTGCCCGGGCGTTCTCCCCCCATCTCCCACGCGCGCCCCGGCTCCGGGCCGCCTGTGTGCCGCATTGGCTTAGCCGTCCGGCAAAGGAATCCCCTTTGCCGGACGGCAATTGGAAGTTATTCGTAGACGCAGGAGGTGGCCACTTCGCTCACCTGATATCCTGCCTTGGCCAGGGAGGACAAAATCTCCTCCTTGTGCTGGTGTCCAAAGGCCTCCAGGGTCACCTTTAGCTCCACACCAGCCTGACGGTTGATGTTGACAAACTGGTTGTGGTCCAGCTTGATGATGTTGCCGTTTTCTCGGGCCACCAGCTCCGCCACACGGAGCAGCTCGCCCGGCCGATCGGGGAACTGCACCGAGAAGGTGAAGATGCGGCCCCGGTTGATAAGCCCGTGCTGCACCAGGGAGGAGATGGTGATCACATCCATATTGCCCCCGGAGAGCACCGACACCACATTCTTACCCTTGCACTCCAGATGGCGCAGGGCGGCGATGGTGAGCAGACCCGCATTCTCCACCACCATCTTGTGCTTCTCCATCACATCCAGGAAGGCGTCCACCAGCTCTCCATCTCCGATGGTGAGGATGTCATCCACGTTCTTCTGGATGTAGGGGAACACCAGGTCGCCGGGGGTCTTCACCGCCACGCCGTCGGCAATGGTGTTCACGGTGGGCAGGGTAACCACGTGCCCGGCCTCAATGCTGGCCTTCATGGACGCCGCTCCCGTGGGCTCTACGCCGATGACCTGCACCGAGGGGTTGAGCAGCTTGGCCAGGGTGGCCACGCCAGCGGCCAGGACCGCCGCGCCGATGGGCACCAAAATCACATCCACATCCGGCAAGTCCTTGAAAATCTCATAGGCAATGGTGCCCTGGCCCGTGGACACAGTGAGGTCGTTGAAGGGGTGTACATAGGTGTACCCCTCCTCCTGGCTCATCAGGGCCGCCATAGATGCTGCATCATCAAAGGTCTCCCCGTGCAAAATAACACGGGCACCGTAGTCCTTGGTGTTGTTGACCTTCACCAGGGGCGTGGTGGTGGGCATGATGATGGTGGCGGGAATGCCGGCGGCCTGAGCCGCATAGGCCACGCCCTGGGCGTGGTTGCCCGCCGAAGCGGTAATCAGCCCCCGCTCCTTCTCCTCCTGGGTGAGGGTGGAGCACTTAAAGTAAGCGCCCCGGATTTTGTAGGCCCCGGTCACCTGCATGTTCTCCGGCTTGATATAGACATGGTTGCCGGTGGACTTGGAGAAGAACGTGCTGTAAATCAGGTCCGTGGGGTGGAGCACACCTTCCAGGACCTTTCTGGCCTGTTTGAAATTTTCTAAAGTCATCATGGCTGTACACCTGCCTATTTTATCATTCAGGCTCTCATTTTAACCCACCAAATGGGGAAAGTCAATGCCTTGACCTGCGCTGCATTTTCTTGACACCCCCACTTTAGTGCGTTACAATAAAGCCAATATCACGCTGGTAGAAAGGAGCGTGCGTTGTGGCTTTCATTCGCAAAAAAAGCGTCCTCCCCATTTATATGGTGGGAGGCACCTGGCTGGTGTGGTCTCTGGCCGCCCCTCTG
>CABPXX010000201.1 GCA_902461475.1 uncultured Eubacteriales bacterium
CGGATACATCCCCCGGCCGTGGGGGGGGTGCCCAGCCGTGGCCAGAGCCACGGCCATGGCCTGCTCGGCCACAGCGCCGGTGGGGGCAATGTTTTGCAGGTACATCCAGGAGGACTCCCCGGACTGCTGCACCACCTTCAGGAAGGTATCAAAGTCGCCACGCTCCAGGGCGTCGGCCTCCAGGGCCACCCGCTGGTCGTCGGCGAAGAAGTGCAGGGCACGGAGCACCGCCCGGTCACCCACAGCCTTACGCAGGCCGGGCATATCCGCCCAGATGCGGCTCTCGTCCACCTCCCGCAGCACCTCGCAGCCAAAGTAGGCGGCCACCGCCTTCATCTCCTGGGGAATGGCGGCGTACTCCGCGGTGAGGTCGGCGTGGTCAGCACCGGAGTCGATGATGCACAGGGCGTGGCCGTAGCCAGCCAGGTCCACCTGGATGGGACGCACCACGGGGTTGGCGGTGTCGGCAAAATCGATGGCCACAGCGCCGCCCACCGAGGAGGCGGTCTGGTCCATCAGGCCGCAGGGCTTGCCGAAGAACACGTTCTCGGCATACTGGCCGATCTGGGCGATGGTGACGGCGTCCAGAGCATCCCCGCACACCAGGTGGTTGAGGATGACCCCAATGGTCACCTCACAGGCGGCGGAGGAGGACAGGCCGGAGCCGGGCAGCACCTTGCTGGTGGCGTAGGCGTCGAAGCCCACGGGGGTGTAACCCCGCTGAGCAATGCCAGCGGCCACGCCACGCACCAGAGCGGCAGTGCCCTCCTTCTCCTCTTCCACAGGCTCCAGGTTATCCAGGTTCACCTCCACCATGTGCCAGCCCTCAGACATAAACCGGATGGTATTGGTGCCGTTGGGGGCAGCGCACACCAAAAAGTCCAGGTCCACAGCCGCAGCCAGAACGCGGCCCCGCTGGTGGTCAGTGTGGTTGCCGCAGATCTCGGTGCGGCCGGGGCCGGTGTACAGCCCTGCGTCCGCCTGGTTTCCAAACAGCTTGATAAATTCTTCCGTGACATGAATGCTGCGCTCACGTCCCTGCTCCAAGGCCTTGCCGCCGTCGTGCAGGTCGTACACACGGGCCAGAGACTCGTCCAGCTGACCCGCCTTCAGCTCCTCCAGGAGCTTGTTGCAATCGTGCATGTCCTCTCACCTCTCCATTTCTTGTTGTTGATAAAAGTATACTTTTATTTTACTAAAAATTCAACCATTTCTTCTGATCAAATTATTCTTTGGAGTCTTGCACAAAATCCCGGGGAGTCGTTGTGCTCTTTCGCTCAATCATCGTGGGGGGCACCACCACTTTCAAGGGCAGGGTGCGCTCCGCCTCCCGGCCGGGCAGGGGTACCCGGGTGCGCAGCAGGTCCAACGCGGTGGCGGCCATCTGCTCCACATGGGCGGAGATGGACGTCAAAGGCGGGTCCAACAGGGCAGACCGGGGGGTGTTATTAAAGGAGACCACCGAAATCTGTTCCGGCACCGAGATGTTCAGCTCCCGCATGGCCCGCACGGCACCGATGGCCACCTCTTCGTTGGCGGCGATGAAGGCGGTGGGGCGGTCTCCCCCCCGGGCCAGGAACTGTTCCACCGCCATGGCGGCCTCGTCGGTCTGCATGGGACAGTCCAGCAGCCACTCGGTGCGCAGAGCGCCCCGGTGCTCCATCTGTTCCACAAACAGCTTGCGCCGGGTCTCCAGGGCCCGCTGGCGCAGGTCGTCGTACTTCCACTCGGGGCCGATGAAGCCGATTTTCCGGTGTCCCAGCTTCTCCAAATGCTCCAAGGCCAGGGAAATGCCCAGGGAGTAGTTGAGAACCACCGAGTCGTGCTGGCTCTCCCGGGGAGAGGAGTCCACAAACACCAGGTTGGGGCACAGCCCCGCCAGGGACCGAATCTGGTCGGGCTCAAACAGGCCGATGGCCACGATGCCGTCCAGCTTCTCCCCTCCTGTGGGCACCACAAACTCACTGCCCCGGTTTTCCAGGGCTACTGCCGTATATCGCTTGTCCAGGCAGCGCTGGCGCACAAATCCGCTCAAATACAGGTAATAAGGGTCGTCCAACTGCTGCACCGGGGAGAGCATCTCTGCGATGCCAACCCGCAGCACGCCCTTGGGGGTGCGTCCCCGTCTGCTCTTGGTCTGGGTGTAGTTCAGCCGCCCCGCCTCCTCCAATACCTTCCGGCGTGCCTCGGGGGTGACGGAAAGCTGTGGATCACCGGACAAAATCCGGGAGATGGTGGCGGGCGAGTAGCCGGTGCGCTGTGCAATTTCTTTCAGCGTTGCCATGGGCTCCGCCCCCTTTCTATTTCGGTAAAAATTATTTTATCATTGTTCTGCCCAGTTGGCAATGACCTTTTCACAGGAATTCGTGATTTCCTCCTGGTTTTCCAGATTCTCCCCTGGTTGCTTTGTCGGTTTCACACAACAAAGATATTCTCTTTCCCACGGCGCCCCTGAAAATTGTCTGCAAATTGCTGAAAAATGTCCCTGTCATCGGTGGAAATTTTATCTCCGCTCCGCTATACTATTTTTATCACAAATACAGGCCCCATCCCCCAGAGCCCCTATCCGGAGGTGTTCGAGATGTCCAACGACGAACTGCTATTTTTCACTTCCATGCCCCAGATGCTCCCCCTCTACACGGCGCTGCGGGACCAGCTGGACCAGCTCCACCCGGACGTCACCGCCAAGGTGGGGAAAACCCAGATTTCTCTGCGCAACCGCTACGTGTTTGCCACCGTGTCCCTGCCCTGGCGCAAGGTCAAGGGGTGGCCGGAGGAGTATCTGCTGCTCTCCTTTGGCCTGTCCTACCACAAGGAGCACCCCCCGCATTGCCCTGGCGGTGGAGCCCTACCCCAACCGCTGGACCCACCACGTGCTCCTCACCTGCCTGGACGATCTGGACGAGACGGTGATGGGGTGGGTGGAGGAGGCCTATCAGTTCTCCATGGAAAAGTAAGAAAAAAGCACCTGTCTGGATGCCATCCAAACAGGTGCTTTTCATGTTATTTACAGGTTCTCTTCCAGGAACTTCTTCATGGCAGCGGCAGCCTCTTCCTCCCGCTCCCCTTCCACCGTGATGGTGATCTCGTGGCCCTTCTTGATGGCCAGGCCCATCAGCTTCATCAGCTGAGAGACCTTCACCGTCTTGCCCTCCTTGGTGATGGAGATGACGGTGGGCTCAAAGCTCTTGGCCACCTTGGCCAGCTGTCCGGCGGGGCGGGCGTGGATGCCCAGCTCGTCACGAATGGTATAGCTAAACTGAATCATAACCGTGTTTCCTCCTTTTTCGATCTCCGTCCGGTCTCTTACAGCAGACCGGCGTCCTTCAAAGCCTGCTCGATTTCGGGGGGCAGACATGACGTTGCGCAGAGGGATGACCACGGTGCCAGCCTTCTTGGCGTTCTCAAAGTTCTTCTCGAAGGTGCGGGCGCAGAACAGCACATCGTAGTTGCGGGCGGCGGACTTTCCCTCGGACACGGGGCAGTGGCGCAGCTCGGCGGGCTTGACGTTGAACTTCTTCATGACCTTGTCGATGGCCTTCTCCATCATCAGAGAGGAGCCAGCGCCGTTGGCGCAGCAGGCAAGCAGTTTCTTATTATCCAGGTTAGCCATAACAATTTCTCCTTTTCATGTTTTAAATAGAAGGTTGGAAGGAACGGGGGATGGACTCCCCTTCTGATTAATACTCGTCGTCGCTCTTATAGCAATTTTCACAAATAGAGCACAGTACTTTAACTTTCCAGGAAAAGTGGTA
>CABPXX010000202.1 GCA_902461475.1 uncultured Eubacteriales bacterium
GTACCCTGGCGGAGACAGGCGGCACCAGCCAGAGTGTCCGGCACTTCTATCAGACCTCGGTGGAGGCTAAGCAGGTGCTGGACAGCTTCGCCGTGGTCAAGGAAGTGACCCAACGCAGTGGAGAGCACGGCAACGAGCTGGCCGCCCAGATTCAAGTACACATGCTGTATTTGGACGAGGAGGGAGAGCTGCGTGGGGCCACGGACAGCGTCCTGGTCACCTGCCCCTATCAAATCCCGGAGGGGTGCCAACGCAAGGTCCACTGCAGAGCGGTGGGCGATTTGACTGCGGCGGCCGTCAGCGGCGGCATTGACCTGCGCTTTGAGTTGGAGTTCCGCTGGCTGACCACCAAGGAGGAGGAACTGCTGTGCGTCAGTTCTGTGGCTTCTACGGGTACCTATGAGGGTCCGTGTAGCCGCCCCTCCCTGGTTATTCGCCGGGTGGATGCGGGAGAGCAGCTGTGGGATGTGGCCAAGGCCTGCGGTGCCACCATCCAGGATATCTGTACTGCCAACGAGCTGGCCTCTGAGACGGTGCCGGAGGGAATGATTTTGCTCATTCCCACCAAGCGAGTCTAACACGCCAAAATCGGCCGGAGGGTTTCTCCGGCCGATTTTTTGATGTGGCATATTATACAGCTTATCCCCATACACATGTATAGAACTTGCGGTGAGGAGGAATTGCTGTGGATCACAACAAATTGTATGAGGATATCGCCCAGCGCACCCAAGGCGATATTTACATTGGGGTGGTTGGTCCGGTTCGCACGGGAAAATCCACCTTCATCAAGCGCTTTATGGAGACCATGGTGCTGCCGGAAATCCAGAACACCTACCTGCGGGACCGGGCCCGGGATGAGCTGCCCCAGAGCGGGTCCGGCCGTGTGGTGATGACCGCCGAGCCCAAATTCGTCCCGGAGGATGCAGTGAGTCTATCTATGGATGACGGCAGCTCCTTCTCCGTGCGGCTCATTGACTGCGTGGGCTACATGGTGCCTGGAGCCATGGGGCAGATGGACGGAGACCAACCCCGGATGGTGACCACCCCCTGGATGGACCACGAGATCCCCATGACTCAGGCCGCGGAGCTGGGCACCCAGAAGGTCATCACCGACCACTCTACCATCGGCATTGTGGTGACCACCGACGGTACCATCGCCGACATCCCCCGGGAGGACTATCTGGAGGCGGAGGAGCGGGTCATTGAGGAGCTTAAAGCCATGGGCAAGCCCTTTGTGGTGCTGCTCAACTCCGCCCAGCCCTACAGCGACCGGGCCCAAGCCATCCAGGCGGACATTGCCCAGCAGTACCAGGTCACCTGCCTGGCGGTGAACTGCCTGACCCTGGACGAGGAGACGGTAGAGGCCATCCTGAGCGGAGTGCTCCATGAATTTCCCATGAAGCAGATGGAGCTGTTTCTCCCCTCCTGGGTGGATGTGCTCCCCTTCGACCACCCCATCAAAAGCCAGCTCTATGGGATGATTCGCCAAGAGGCTGGAGGGTTGGAGCGGCTGCGGGACACAGAAGCAGCGGTGGAGGCCTTGGACCAGCGTGAGGAAATCGCCTCCGCCCAGATCACCCGCATGGACATGGGCAGCGGCGTGGTAACAGTGGTGCTGGAGCTGCCCCGTAGTCTCTTCTATGAGACGGTGTCCCAGCGCTGTGGTTTGGAAATTCACGACGACGGAGACCTCATTGGACAGCTGGTCCAGATGGCCTCCATGAAGCGGAAGTATGAGAAGGTGGAGCAGGCTCTGGCCCAGGTGGAGGAGACGGGCTACGGCATCGTCATGCCAGACCCCCAGGAGATGACTTTGGAGGAGCCGGAGATTGTCAAGCAGGGCGGGCGCTACGGGGTACGCCTCAAAGCCTCGGCGCCCTCCATCCACATGATGCGGGCGGACATCAAAACCGAGGTGTCTCCCATCATGGGGACAGAGAAACAGTCGGAGGAGATGGTGGACTTCCTCCTTCGTCAGTTCGAGGGGGATACGGGAAAGATCTGGGACTCCAACATGTTTGGACGCTCCTTCCACGAGCTGGTGGGGGAGGATTTGCAGGCCAAACTCAAGCGTATGCCGGAGGATGCCCGGGAGAAGCTGCGGGACACCCTCCAGCGCATCATCAACGAGGGGTCCGGGGGCCTGATTTGCATCATTCTGTAAGGAAAAGATGTGTCGCAGAACATGAGTTCTGTGGCACATCTTTTTTGTAACGTTTTGTATGTTTCGGGTTCTAATGGATGAATCAAGAAAAGAGATCTGATACAATGGGGAAAAGAAGTGCCGGGAGAAGGGGGAGAGACATGTCAGGATTTCAAGAAATCTATGAGACCTATAGCCGTCCTGTGTACCGCTTCCTCCTGGCTCTGACCCGGAACGAGACCATGGCCGAGGATTTGTTACAAGACGTGTTCTATCAGGCCCTCTTGCATATTGACCGATTCGAGGGGCGCAGCAGCCTGTACACCTGGCTGTGCCAGATAGGGAAACATGCCTGGCTGAAAGAGTGCCGCAGACAGAAACACCATGAGACATGTCCTATAGAGGAGATGGTGGAGGTGGCCTCTCTGGAACTGACTCCGGAGGAACAGGTCGTTCAGCGGGAAGAGCGTATGCGGGTACGTCAGGCGGTACAGCAGCTCAGTGAGCCCTACAAGGACGTGTTTATTCTCCATACCTATGCCAATGTAAAACTCAAGGAGATCGCAGAGCTATATGGGAAATCTGAGACGTGGGCCAGAGTGACCTACTATCGGGCCAAGCAGAAGATTATTCAGGAGGTATCAAAATGAAGTTATCATGTGACATTGTGCAGGATCTACTTCCGCTGTACGAGGACGATCTGTGCAGCCAGGCCACCCGAGAGGCGGTGGAGGAGCATTTGAGGGAATGCGAGACCTGCAGAAAGCAGCACGCCGCCGTACAAGAACTTGTGGAGCCGGAGGTGGTGGTGGAACCACAACAGGAGAAAAAGGCTACAGCCAAGAGTTTCAAGAAAATTCGCAATCGCTGGATTGCATCCATTGTGGTTATTCTTCTGTTGATTCCTGTGCTCTACCTGGGTGTAGGACAAGTGAGAGGTGTAGGTCCCAGCTTTTCTAACCTGCGGCAAATTTACCTCGGCAATCGGTTTATGCAGTGTATGGAAGCTGGAGATTATGAGAAAGCCTTTGAATATCTGGATTTGAGGAATACCAAGCAACAATGGCTGGAAGAGGGCCATATCCCAGCGGAAGAGCTGGACCATTTTGAGGAGGACACCAAGGCACGTTTTCTGGAGTTGGGGGAAGAACTGGAACAGGCTGGAGGAATTCAAAATGTTCGGTACATCGGTGTAAACGGTTATGCAGACCACTTCGTTGGGGATTACGAGTATGAGATATGGTTTGCCGCAGAATACAAAGGAGTGGACCGACAGATTATTTTGTGGGTGACTAAGGACGGTGTAGATTCCGGCCATGCAGAGTTGAGTCTAACTGACCCCCTGGAGGCTATGGTGTCGTGGAACTATACCATTTACAATCAATATACTGGAGTGGATATCTCTGACGATCATGGAACATGAGAGAAGGCCGGGAAGCTGGATGGGGCTTCCCGGCCTCGCTGGTTTATCGGTTTTGCAACACTTGAAGCTGTCCTTCGTCCAAAATCTGTACTGTGCCGTACCCCGTCTCCACAGCTCCTTGCTGTACCAATTGCTTCATGGCCCGGCTGACGG
>CABPXX010000203.1 GCA_902461475.1 uncultured Eubacteriales bacterium
ACCAGGTTCAAAGGTCGGCCGGGAACCCGCCCCCGTGCCTGCCGGTGAGACCGTCACCCTCACCGCCACCATCACCCTCACCGATGCGACAAGGAGTACATCAACAGCCGCTTCGAAAACGGCATGTACGTGGAGGGTTACCTGTACCTGGAGGGTGCTGACAACCAGAACCTGACCATGCCCTTCCTGGGCTACTATGGGGACTGGTCCAAGCCCCCCGTCTTCGACAACCCCGACTACAACGAGGCCAGCCTGTATGGCACTGGCGTGTTCACCATGAACGCCCAGCTGGGTACCAACCCCTATCTGCGCAACGGCGCCTCCGGCGACGAGTACAACGCCTTCTCCTATGCCAACCCCCTGATGGAGCTGGACTTCGGTATGCTGCGTAACGCCCGCAAGCTGGTGTTCCGCGTCAACAACACCGAAACCGGAGAAGAGTACTTCACCTACGTCCACGACTACGCCACCAAGAGCTACTACAACAGCAATTATGGCCAGGTCTTCCCCTTCTACATCTACAACGCCACCACCGACGAGGAGTATGTGTGGAACGGCTATGACAAGGACGGCAACCAGCTGCCCGACGGCACGACCATCACCTACACCGTAGAGGCCTATGTGGACGACGGCGACGATGTGGTGGATGATTCCTTCTCCTTCCAGGCCTCTCTGGACAACCAGAAGCCTCAGCTGCTCAACGCCGACAACCTCCAGGACTCCCTGAAGGTGGAGAATGGCCAGGTCAACCTGACCCTGGAGCTGCAGGATAACGCCAACCTGGCTGCCATCCTCTTCGTCTCCCCCGACGGCTCCATCATCGGTAAGTTCGCTCCCGATCCCGACGACGGCAGCGAGTACCAGGCTGGTCAGGCCTTCGAGCAGACCTTCAACGTGGCCGGCTACGGCGCCGACTTCACCATCGTGCTGGGCGACTACGCCTGCAACGAGACCGAGATCGAGGTGGCCCTGGAGCTGGATGACTCCGCTCTGACCCCCAGCCTGAAGGAACTGGAGCAGGGCCGTCTGTACGGCTTCGAGCCCTACACCGACTCCACCGTTCTGGACCGCGGCTGGTTCAGCATCGACAAGGGCCAGACTGAGGCCCCCCGCAACGAGACCTACGAGAACACCGCCTACTTATCCGGCGAGTACATCAACGGCCGTGTTCTGGCTCAGCGCAACGACGGCGCTCTGGTTCTGCTCTCCCCCTACTCCACCTACTGGGGCAGCCAGGTTCTGTACACTCAGAACGGCCAGGAGGGCTCTGCCAACTTCATCACCCTGTACGACATGGCTCTGAGCCATGACAACAACGGCGGCGGCATCCTCCAGCGCAACGGCGAGGACGCTCTGTACGCTGTGGGTTGGACCTATGACGGCACCGTGAGCCCCTCCGGCGGCTACGTCGGCTCCAACAACCTCTATGAGGTGTGCTTCACTCCCTGGGGCTACACCAGCATTGAGAAGGTGGCCACCATCACCGGCCTGGCTGAGGGCTACGAGATCCTCACCCTGTCCGCCGACGAGGAGGGCAACCTGTACGCCATCGGCACCGACCTGAACCTCTACTCCCTGGACAAAACCACGGGTACTGCCACCTGGCTGATGACCATGGCCGACTTCAAGGTCAAGACCAACGGCGAGCGTCTGAGCAGCATCCAGTCCATGACCTACGGCTACGAAGAGGACGTCATCTACTAGGACGCTCACGCCAAGGTGGGTAACACCCAGGTGTGCGAGACCTACAAGATCGACCCCGTCAAGAAGACCGCCGAGAGCCTGGGCAGCCGGGCCGCCAGCGGCACCTCCGCTCTGTTCATCCCCAACGACCTGGGCACCGTCTCCGAGACCGGCTATGTCAAGGCCATTGGCCCCGGCACTGCCACCATCACCGGCAAGACCCAGATCATGTACGCTGGTCAGACCGAGTGGACTCCCTATGAGGTCACCTGTCAGATCACCGTGGTGGAGTCTCAGGATGCCCTGTATGGCTACATCGTCACCGATGATGTCAACAAGGACAACCAGATGAAGTGGGTCACCTACTCCGACCAGACTCCCACTCAGGTCACTCAGCTCAACGCCCCCAAGGCCACCACTCTGGACGGCACCGTTGGCTCCGCCATCTGGGCCGGCGGCACCTACTACAACGGCTATGTCTACACCGTGCAGCAGGAGCAGTGGGTGGAGGAGAACGTGATCTACAACGCCACTGTCCTCTACCGCACCCTGGTCACCAAGGGCGACGATCCCACCAAGACCACCTTCGGTGAGCCCGAGCGCATCGGCCACACCGAGAACATCGAAGTGGGCAACATCGGCTTCGACTACAACACCGGCCGTATGTACGGCGTGGATCTGACCAACGGCGGCCTCGTGGTCATCGACATCGAGACCGGCGCTGTGGATCCCATCGGCGAGTTCAAGTTCCCCGAAGGCTCTGCCTCCGGCGACAACGTGATGACCGCCATGGCCGTCATCTGCGAGGGTGAGGAGACCACCATTCTGTGCGGCAGCATGAACGGCAACCTGTTCATCGTGGACCCCGAAACCATGGAGGCCACCAAGGTCTACACCAGCTCCCAGGAGTACTGGTACTATGCTGGCATGACCTACGACTACAACACCGGCAACATCTACTGGAACCCCTCCATGGGCTCTGGCATCAACCCCCTGTTCCTGGTCACTCTGGAAGACACCGATTGGGGCTCCGTTGAGGCCAACGTCATGGACCTGGGCGACGTGAGCAGCCGTTCCGGCGTGGAGCAGACTGCCATGTTCACCATCCCTGAAAACGAACCCGAGACCAACTACATCCCCGTGGAAAACCTGTGGCTGACCAACGGCGATACCTACACCGGCCTGGCTGGCGCTCAGGTGCAGCTGCAGACCTCCACTGAACCCGCCCGCCCCACCGTGCAGAAGCGCACCTGGTCCAGCGACAACACTGGTGTCGCCACCGTGGACGCCTTCGGCAAGGTGACCCTGGTGGATGTGGGTACCGCCGGTGCCTTCACCCTGGCCGCTGACAAGGACGGCAAGCTGTACACCGCAGGCAGCACCTCCACCAGCGCCAACGCCGTACTCTATCAGATCGACACCGCCACCGGCGCTTGCACCCAGCTGACTGAGGTGGAGGGTGCTGTGGCCTACACCGATCAGAACGGTGCCTACAACTCTCAGCTGTCCTATGACTTCGGCACCGATCGTCTGTACTTCCACGCTGCCAACATCACTGCCAGCTGGTGCAGCGGCTCCAACCTCTGCATGATTGAGAAGGAGGGCGACTCCTGCACCGCCATGAAGCTGGGCAGCACCGCTCTGAACCTGCGTGGTGAGTCCATGCAGGGCTACAGCGCCGTGCTTGGCATGCTCTGCCCCATCCCCGAGGACAGCGAACTGCCCGAGATGGACGTGATCAACCTGATGCTGGACCGCACCGTGACCCGGATGCTGGTTGGCACCACCATGACCATGGACGCTCTGGTTCAGCCCGCTGTGAGCAGCGACAAGGCTCAGCTGGTTTGGTCCAGCAGCGATGAGTCCGCGGCCACTGTGGCCGAGGACGGCACCATCACCGCTGTGGCTGGCGGCGAGGCCACCACCACCCGCACCGTCGTACACA
>CABPXX010000204.1 GCA_902461475.1 uncultured Eubacteriales bacterium
TCTCCCCGATGAGAAATCGGGGAAAGAATCGCCTAGGGCGTTCCCCCTAGGTACCCCCTGAGGTCTCCTTGCATGGCGCTGGAGCATCCCCCACCGACGCTGAGGGAGGAAGGATTGTCTGGTTCTTCTTGCTCCGCTGCCGCTGATATATTCCCCGTATTGCCACGGTGATTCCTTGGGTACAGCGTCGGTGCATGGTGGAGACTTGCAGTTCCCACCCACCACCGGCCCTGTCCTTCTGGGGCAGTTCCTTCCACTCTGGAAGATTGAGCGGTAGCGGATGTAGCGGCATAGAGGATCGGCTTACCCCTGGGCCGGTTGGGATTTATCCAGAGTCAAAGGACTACTGACCCAAGCAGGGTACCTAGGGGTGCAACCCCTAGGCGGCTTTTTCGTCTATTTTTGGCCGCTCAAAAATAGACCCCTAGCGGAGCGTCCCCGCCAGACTGGCAAGTCTGCATAAAGACATTGGAGAAGAGCAGATGATTGACCATAGAAAAACAGCGGAAGCAACCAAATGGCTGCTTCCGCCGTAATTGTATATTGAAAACCCCCGGCTGTGCCGGGGAGTTCAAAAAAAGCTTTAGCGTTCCGTATGAAGAAAAAACTCCTTTTGATACAATCAGGGTGCGGTCTGCCAACTGCACGAAAGTATCAAAAGGAGGACAAAAGGCATGAAGCCCAGTGACAATCATAGTTTATCACACAGTACATGGAATTGCAAATATCACATTGTGTTTGCCCCAAAGTACCGGAGGAAGGTATTTTATAAAGACAACAGAGTGGAAATCGGTAAAATATTGAGAGCGTTGTGCAACTGGAAACAGGTGAATATTGTAGAAGCGGAAGTATGTCCCGACCATGTACATATGCTTGTAGAGATACCGCCGAAAATGAGCGTGTCCAGTTTCGTAGGGTTTCTCAAGGGGAAAAGTAGCCTCATCATTTTTGAGCGGCACAGCAATCTCAAATATAAATACGGGAATCGCCAATTCTGGTGTCGAGGATATTATGTGGACACTGCGGGGAAAAATGCGAAAAAAATAGCAGAGTATATTCAGAATCAACTCAAAGAGGATCAAATTGGAGATCAGATGACGATAAAGGAATACATCGACCCGTTTACGGGTAGCAAGCATTAGTCTTTCGCAAGTGGCAGACCGTACTAACGCCTTTAGGCGTGGCTAGTAACAAAGGGCTTTGCCCGCATATGAAGAACCCCCGGCTATGCCGGGGGGTTCCTATTATAGAGGGAATCAGGCTTTCAGCTTCTGGATGCCCAGCTCCATGCGGCGCAGGGTCTCCTCCTTGCCCAGAATGTAGCACAGCTCCACAGCGCCGCCGGGGGTGACGGTCTTGCCGGCGATGGAGATGCGCAGGGGCCACATGAGGGTGGCGTTTTTCACTCCCAGCTCCTGAGCCAGGCCCACGAGGGTGTCGTGGATGCCCTCCTGAGTCCAGCTCTCCAGAGCGGAGAGGACGGGGACGGTCTTTTCCAGCATGTCCAGGGACACCTCAGAGTTGGTCTTGGACTTCTTGTTGGTGAACAGCTCTACGCCGTACTCGGGGAGCACATCGAAGAAGTCCACCTTCTCGGGGATGTCGGTGAGGCGCTCGCACCGGGCCTGGAGCAGGGAGGCAATGACGTCGGCGTCATAGGCCTCGTTGGTGACGGCCTGGCGGATGTAGGGCCGGGCCACCTCGGCAAAGGCCTCGGAGGTCATGGAGCGCAGGTAGGTGGCGTTGAAGTAGTTGAGCTTCTCCATGTCAAAGGCGGAGGGGGACTTGGAGATGCCGGAAATCTCAAAGGCTTTCACCAGCTCGTCCAGGGTGAAGAACTCCTGCTCGCTGAGTTCGCCGTGGGGGGCCCAGCCCAGCAGGGAGACATAGTTCACCACAGCCTGGGACAGATAGCCCATCTGAATGAGGTCCTCGTAGGAGGGGTCGCCCTTGCGCTTGGACATCTTGCGCACGGCCCCGGTCTCGGGGTCGGTGATCATGACAGAGGAGCAGTGCACGTAGGTGGGGATGGCCCAGCCGAAGGCCTCGTACAGCAGGTTGTACTTGGGGGCAGAGGAGAGGTACTCGGCGCCGCGCACCACGTGGGTGATGCCCATGAGGTGGTCGTCCACCACGTTGGCGAAGTTATAGGTGGGCAGGCCGTCTCGCTTGAGCAGCACCTGGTCGTCCAGGGTGTCGTTGTCCACGGTGATGGCGCCGTACACGGCGTCCATAAAGGTGGTCTGGCCCTCGTGGGGGATGCGCTGGCGGATGACGTAGGGGTCACCATTGGCCAGACGAGCGGCCACTTCCTCGGGGTCGAGGTTGCGGCAGGGGTCCTCTTCCTTCTGGAAGCTGCCCTCTTCCTCCTCGGTCTCCTCGTGCTTGTCGCAGAAGCAGTAGTAGGCGTGACCGCGCTCCACCAGCAGCTTGGCGTACTCGGCGTAGAAGGAGCGGCGCTCGGTCTGGATGTAGGGGCCCACGGGGCCGCCCGCGTCGGGACCTTCATCCCAGGTCAGGCCGCAGGAGCGCATGGTATTATAGATGATTTCGGTGGCGTCCTCCACCAGACGGCCCTGGTCGGTGTCCTCAATGCGGAGGATGAACTTGCCGCCGGCGTGGCGGGCGATGAGGTAGGTGTACAGGGCGGTGCGGAGATTGCCCACGTGCATGTAGCCCGTGGGAGAGGGGGCGAAGCGGGTGCGCACCCCGTCGTGGGGGATGCGGGCTTCCATATCGTCAAACCATTGCTGATTGAGAGCCATGTCAATCAAAACCTCCAGTTTACAGTGTGTCCCCATTATAGCCTCCAGGGGGCGGTTTGGCAAGAGGCAGACAGATTGCACAAGGAAATGGCGGGAAAAAGAGTAAAAAATAGATAGGTGAATCTGGGCGTTTTTCCTTGACGAGAGGACGATTTTGTGCTACAATCTCAAATTGTGCTGATATGCCAAAAAGGAGGTCTGCTTGGATGCTGACCAAACTGGAACAAGCCGGCAAGGTTGTGGGCGTCAAGCAGGTTCGCCGGGCCCTGAAAGATGGGCGGGCGACGGGAATCTATCTGGCACGCAATGCCGATCCCGCCCTCACCGAGCCACTGGCTCAACAGGCCCAGGAGCAAGGAGTGGAGGTCCACTGGACGGACACCATGAAGGCTCTGGGACATGCCTGCGGCATCGCCGTGGGAGCTGCTGTAGCGGCAACTGTATAATTTCCTTGGTTTTAGCGAATAATCTTATGAGAGTTCGTTAAAATATATATTCATTGAAAGGAGGAAAATCATGCCTACTTTTAACCAATTGGTGCGCAAGGGCCGTGAGAAGACTACCTACAAGTCCAACTCTCCCGCCATGCAGCATGGTCTGAACACCCTGAAGAACAAGGAGACTGACCTGCCCTCCCCTCAGAAGCGCGGTGTCTGCACTGCCGTTCGTACTTCCACTCCTAAGAAGCCGAACTCCGCTCTGCGTAAGATCGCCCGTGTGCGTCTGACCAACGGCTATGAGGTCACCGCCTATATCCCCGGCGTCGGCCACAACCTTCAGGAGCACTCCGTGGTGATGATCCGCGGCGGCCGTGTCAAGGACCTCCCCGGTGTGCGTTA
>CABPXX010000205.1 GCA_902461475.1 uncultured Eubacteriales bacterium
TGTGCCGCTGCCGCCTCCATTGCCTATCTGGATGGCATGGGCCTGGACGGGGCGGCCCACACCCTGGTCAATTCTCTGGCCGTGGTGTCCGGCATGGTGTGCGACGGGGCCAAGGCCTCCTGTGCAGCGAAAATCTCTCTGGCTCTGGAGGCGGGCCTGATGGGCTACGAGATGTACAAGGCCGGACACGAGTTT
The DNA here is from genome assembly GCA_902461475.1 of uncultured Eubacteriales bacterium. Taxonomy (GTDB): domain Bacteria; phylum Bacillota; class Clostridia; order Oscillospirales; family Oscillospiraceae; genus Enterenecus. The sequence goes on from CABPXX010000205.1 coordinate 196, forward strand.
TACGATGGGGATGGCATTGTGAAAAAAGGAGTGGAGAACACTCTGAACATGGTGGCCCGCCTGGGGCGCCTGGGTATGCGGGAGACCGACCGAGAAATCCTGCGGATTATAACGGGACAATAAGAAAAGGGAGTGCGGACTGGTCAATCAACCAGTCCGCACTCCTTTTATCTAAGGGGGGAGAGTATCTGTTACAGTTCGGTCATCCACAGGCCGTGGAGGGTGCAGTAGGCGTACACAGCTACGGGCTTCTCGTCGCCCAGATGGAACACGGCGCGGGGGGCGTCGCCGGGCTTGAGCTGGATGCAGTGGCCGCCGTTCTCGGTTTTCACATAGACCCACATGATGAAGTGCTCAGGGGCCATGGGATGCTCCACAGAACCCACCTGAACGGTGAGAACTCCGTTTTCCACATTGGCTACGGGCACATGCTTCTCGCCGCTGGCCTCTACGGTGTTGGGGGTCAGCTCCTCCATGGGCTGTCCGCAGCAGAAGATGGGGACACCAGCGTCGTGGATGACGCCGACAATGTTGCCGCAGTGCTTGCAACGCAGGAATCGAGTGTTCATGGGAAATCCTCCTGTTCCGATTCGTATATATTGAGTGGTTTAGGTACCGTTATTATTATACCACGTCTTGCCGGAGAAAAACAGCGGTGTGGGGAAATTTTTTCAGGAAACCGGAGTCAGGGTCAGATCGGTATAGGGCGGAATCCTTGCAGTGCTCTGGCTGTGAACCAGGTGGGCGGCATAGTCTATCCCCTCTGGGGTACACACTACCACATACACCGAAGGAGTTTGGATGTGCTCAGTGGCAGATGTGTTCTGATAGTAGGCCAAAACAAGACGGTTCTGGTCATAATAGGTCGCGGGAGATTCGGTGATATCAAACTGAGTCGGGGTCAGGTCACAGTCGATGACCTGCTCGAACAGGCCAAACTGGTTTCTGGCCCATACGGTGGCCCGGTTCAATGGGGCGGGGTAATCCTGGGTGGCGGTGGTGATGAGGGCCAGATAGTGGTCTCGCACCAGAAGGTAGTACGGGGTATCCGGCAGGGGATGCCCCTGGGATGAGGGCGCCCTCCGTGTCTGTGGGGGTGAAGCGAATGTAGTATCGGCCATTGCACAGGATCGATTCATTATTTATGAAAGAGGGGCCTTGAGGGGCGAAAATGGAGACGGAGCGGATGGTGCCGTCCGGAGCTTTCTCCACGTCTACTTGCACGACATCTGCTTCCCCCACCGGGAGGCGAAGCGCCTGAGTTAGGTCCCAGTCCTCCCAGCTGTTGTCGTAGGGCTCCGGGAGGGGAACGTCGGACAGGAACACAGGATAATAGTCCAGGTACTGCTTCAGGTTCACCGTCTCAGAATGGGTCCCTTCTCCGGCAGGGGCCCGGCTGGCCACATCCTGGATGACGGCCTGATAGGCCAGAGCAGCAGGGCTACTGGATAATTCGTCTGCCCAAATGTAAAGGCTCATGTTGGTGCCTGGAACCTCCAGAGTTGGGGGAGTGAATACTCCGTGTGCCAGCTGATGTTGCCCGGGTCATAGCGGAAGTCGGTGTTGCAGCTGAGTACATCGCCTAGGGTCAAGGTCGTGTCCCAGACCATGTCCCACTCCGTGGCGGTGGAGAGGTTCAATTGCAAGCCCTGGGCAGCAGCAGGATCTCCCAGCTGCTGCTCCACGGTAAAGGACACGGCATCCTGGGCGTCCACTACTGTGTAGCCGAAGAATCCAGCCAACAGGGCAAATACCAGACAAAAAGCAGCTAACGATTTCCGCATAGGTCATCCTCCTCTCCGCTGAGCTCCCGCAGCGCGTTGCTCACCCGATCCGGTTGATAGTGGTACTTCTCTTTCACATAGTCCAGAATGGACAATCCCTGTTCATCCAGGTCGGCCGTAGAGACATCCCCCACAATCTGACCATCCCACAGCAGTACCGCTCGGTTGACAAAATGGTTGATCTCGGAGAGCAGGTGGGTGGAGAGAATGACCGTCTCGGTGGGTTCCAGAATCCCTAGCAACACCTTGTAGAAGTCCTCTCGATTGAACACATCGTTTCCCGCAAAGGGCTCATCCATGAGAATGTAGTCCGCCCCCTGGCACAGAGCCAAAATCACCTCCACCTGGTTTTGCTGGCCCACAGACATGGCACGTAGGGGACGGTTTCCCGGCAGGCGGAAGAAGTCCATGAGGGCTTCAAACCGCTGATCCCGCCAGGTGGGGAAGTGCTCCCGGTAGAAGACCCGGTGCTCCTGGGGGGTGAGAGTGGGGAAAAAGGAGTGCTCACAGGTGGCAAAGCTGAGACGGGCGATGTTGTCCCGGCCAATGGGTGCCCTGTCCAGGGTGATGGAGCCTTGATAGGACAAGAGACCCAGAATACACTTGAGCAGGGTGGTCTTGCCGGCTCCGTTTTCCCCCAACAGCCCTACGATCTCGCCGGGGGCGATGGAGAGGTTGACCTGGTGCAGGGCGTGGGTAGTCAGGTGATAGATCTTACTTACACGGTTTAGTTGCAGCATGATGATAACCTCCTTAGCTCCACAGGGCCTCCCAAGGGAAGGAGGGGAGAAAACGGTCCGGGGTAACATTCCAATAGATGGCTAAGTCCAGCAGACACAGCCCCAGGGATAGTCCCAGGAAGAACAGCGCCGCCAACACAGGGAGGGTGAGACAGCGGCGGGCCAGCTCCCAACGGTTCGGGAGCCGTCGCATGAGGTATACACTGTGGCTCAGACGGGTGTGCAGAGCCTAGAAGTATCCAGCCAGGGGCACCATGGCCAGAGCGGAAAGCCAGAATCCGTAGAGGCTGGGCCCCAGCAGCAGGGAGAAAGGGGGCATTTGGACACCGGGAAACGAGACGGCAATTTGCTCGATGCCTGGAAGGGCGCGGGCGTAAGCGTTGAAAAAGGACAGGCTGCACACCAGAGAGAATGCGGTCAGAGCCACAAATCCTCGGCGAAGGACGGTGGTATTGGCCTCCATGGGGAGGTAGCGTTTCCATTTCATTCCTCCACCCCCTGCCGCATGCGTAGGACCAGACGCTCTTTCTCCACGAAGCAGCCTACGATCAGCAGCGCCGCCACCACGGAGGACCAGAGGTGACCTTTCAGCTCCAGAGGCGTGATGGACAAGGCCAGGGGGAAGATGAAGGACCACGCCAGCAACTTGCCCTGCCAGCTCCGCACCATGCCCACGGCAGTGATGAACCCAAGACCCACATAGATCATGGTGGTACTGGCCCAACTCCACCCATCCAGCAGGGGGAGCAGGACGTGGACATACCCGCTCTGAACACTGGTGAGAAAGAGCATCTGTTTCCCCCAGTCAAAGGTGGGGTACAGGGCGCCCAGCAGCTGGGTGGCTGCCACCACCACCGCCGGCTGGGCAAACCAGCACAGCAGCA
>CABPXX010000206.1 GCA_902461475.1 uncultured Eubacteriales bacterium
CGCCAGCCGCACCAGCGTGGGAGGCTACGCCGGGGAAGAGGAGGAGGACTCCTCCCAGTTCGAGGTCAGCGACACCCGCACCCTGGACCAGGTGGTGAGCTGGCTTTTAGACATGGGCCACATCCCCAGCTTCTGCACCGCCTGCTACCGGGAGGGCCGCACCGGAGACCGGTTCATGTCCTTGTGTAAGAGTGGGCAAATCGTCAACTGCTGCCACCCCAACGCTCTGATGACCCTCAAGGAGTACCTGGAGGACTACGCCAGCCCCGAGACCAAGGAAAAGGGCATGGCCCTCATTGAGAAAGAGGTGGACAAGATCACCAACCCCAAGGTCAAGGAGACCGTCATCCGCCACCTCCACGACATGGAGGGCGGCATGCGGGACTTCCGGTTCTAATAAGGAGGGAGAGCATGAGCGGATTACAGGAGACCCCCGCCGCCCAGCGGCTGCACATCGCCCTGTACGGGCGGCGCAATGCGGGAAAATCCAGTCTCATCAACGCCCTCACCGGGCAGCAGGTGGCCCTGGTGTCCCCGGTGGCGGGCACCACCGCCGACCCGGTGAAAAAGGCCATGGAGCTCCACCCCATTGGCCCGGTGCTGTTCATTGATACCGCCGGGTATGACGATGAGGGAGAGCTGGGGCAGCTGCGGGTGGAGGCCACCCGGGACACCCTCACCCGGGCGGACGTGGCCCTGCTGGTCATTGCAGGACAGCCCAGCCAAGAGGACTTGCAGTGGGCCCAGCGGCTTCAGGACCAAAACACCCCCTTCCTGGTGGTGCAGACCAAGGGGGACTTGGCCGCCCCGGACCAGCTGCCCAAGGAACTCAGCGAGCGGGCGGTGGCGGTGAGCGCCGCCACCGGAGAGGGCATTGAGGCCCTGCGGGCTGCCCTCACCGCCCTGGTGCCCGAGGACTTCGGGCGGCAGGATTTGACCCCGGGGCTGTGCAGCGCCGGGGACGTGGTGCTGCTGGCGATGCCCCAGGACATTCAGGCCCCCAAGGGGCGGCTGATTTTGCCCCAGGTGCGCACCATCCGGCATCTGCTGGACTTGAAGTGCACCGTGGTGAGCACCATCGCCGACGGTCTGGATGGGGCTCTGGCGGCCCTGAGCGCGCCCCCCAAGCTCATCATCACAGATTCCCAGTGCTTCCCCCTGGTGGCGGCAAAAAAGCCGGAACAGAGCCTGCTCACCTCCTTTTCCATCCTCATGGCGGCGGATAAGGGGGACATTGACGCCTTTGCCCAGGGGGCAAAGGCCATTGGAACCCTCACCCAGCACAGCCGGGTGCTCATTGCCGAGGGGTGCACCCATGCGCCCCTGGAAGAGGACATCGGGCGGGTGAAGATTCCCAGACTGCTGCGCAAGCGGGTGGGGCAGGGCCTCCAGGTGGATGTGGTGGCGGGCAACGACTTCCCCCACGATCTCACCGGGTACGACCTGGTTATCCACTGCGGCGGGTGCATGTTCAACCGGGCCTATGTGCTCTCCCGGTTGGCTCAGGCCCAGCGGCAGGGGGTGCCCATGACCAACTACGGGGTGGCCATTGCGTATTTGACCGGGATTTTAAATCAAGTGAGCTGGTAAAACATGTGGTGAAGGATGAGATTCCTTCACCACTTTTTTTGCCCCCAGACAGGGAACGGGAGGCGATATGTAAGAGGAGTGTAAAGTTTCTGTTTGGCTTTGTTGGAACGATTGACAGGGGAATATTCACCTTCTAAAATGGAAAACCATCCGTGAATTGAAGAAAAAGGAGTCAGAGAGATGAAGATGGTTGGACAGAGTAGAAAACAGCGGTTTCTGCTGGTGGGGGCTGTGATCGTGGTGATGTTTTTGGGAGCGCTCATCGCCTTCAACGGCAGGTTGGACCGGCCCGCCCTGCGCCCTACCGGAGGTGCCACCTTTGCCAAGGCGGTGGTGGAAGAGGTGATGTCCAGCAACCTGGACGACAGCGACGTGGAGCTCCAGGGCAACCAGACGGTGGAACTTCGCATCACCAGCGGGGCCTACAAGGGGCAGACCTGTGAGGCCACCAGCCCCTATGCCAATCAATCCGGGGCCAAGTGCGTGCCGGGCCTGCGGGTCATCGCCCTGGTGAACACCGACTCGGAGGGAAATCTGGTGGCCACCGTGTACAATTACGACCGTGGCATGGTGTTGTGGGTGCTGATTGCCCTGTTTCTGGTCATTCTCTGCCTCATTGGCGGAAAGCAGGGGATCAGCTCTGCGGTGGGTCTGGTGTTCACCTTTGTGTGCATTCTCTTTTTCTATCTGCCCCTGATGTATGTGGGGGTGTCCCCCTTTGTGGCTGCCACCCTCACCTCGGTGATCGTGACGGTGGTGGTGATGTCCCTCATTGGCGGCTGCTCCTATAAGACCCTGTGCTCGGTGCTGGGTACCGTCACCGGGGTGCTCATCGCCGGGGCCACCGCCTACCTGTTCGGGTATCTGGGCCACATCTCCGGACTGAATGTGGACGACGTGGAGACCTTGGCCTTTATCGCCCAGAATAGCCGCCTGGATGTGGCGGGTGTCCTGTTTTCCGGCATTTTGATTGCCTCTCTGGGGGCGGTGATGGACGTGAGCATGTCCGTCGCCTCCACCATTGCGGAGATCCACGCCAACAGCCCGGAGCTGGACTTCAAGCGGCTGTTCCGCTCCGGCATCCACGTGGGCCGGGACATGATGGGCACCATGTCCAACACCCTGATTCTGGCCTTTGCCGGGGGCTCCATCAACACCCTCATCATCATCTACTCCTATAACATGCCCTATCTGGAGTTTATGAACCAGTACGCCATTGGAATTGAGCTTCTGCAGGGTATTTCCGGCTCCATTGGGGTGATTTTGACGGTGCCTGTGGTGTCTGCCATCTCCGCCTTTCTGATGACCAGGAAAAAAATAGAACATCACGAAACCTTTACACAAAGTTCTAAAACCCTGGATAGAAAGCCCACCGGGGGCTCGGTATAATGCCTTGGTGAAGCGGACAAAGGAAAGGAGAGAGAAACTGATGTCAAGAAAGAACATGCGAGCTGTGGCTGCGTCCATTCTGGCCGCCTCCATGGCACTGTCCCAGGCCGTCCCGGGCTTTGCCCAGACACCCCAGGCTCAGGCCGGGGCAGAGGCTGTGGACTGGACCCAGGCCCCACCACTGTTGATTACCGAGGTCTCCACCGACCAGGCCTCGGGCAAGCGCTACACCTACACCGAGGTATACAACAACTCCGATGAGGCCATCAACCTCAGCGAGTACACCTTCTACTACGCCTATGAGGCTGGCCTGGGCACGGGCAAGGTGTTCAAGCCCGCCGACTGGGGCTCCCAGGGCCAGGATCTGTACATCCAGCCGGGGAAGACCATGGTGCTGTGGCAAAGCGAGGGCACCAGTGGCCGCACGGTGAAGGAGTTCAACCAGTTCTATGGCACCGATTTGGTGGAGAATGTGGACATCGTGCGCATTCCCTACAGCGGCATCCACAACAGCGCCAAGCGTGGCTATTTCCTGGGCAAGGATGAGGATTCCATCCTCGTCTCCGCCTGGTCCAACGCCCACGGCGACGAGATCGCCACGGGCA
>CABPXX010000207.1 GCA_902461475.1 uncultured Eubacteriales bacterium
GGCCACTCCGGCCACCACCTGGAAGCCCGCTTGGACGGCGGCGTCCTCCAGCTCCACCAGGGTATCCTCATAGGCTCGGTTTCCGTACACACACACCAGCACCGCCCGGGCGCCGTTGCCCTGCATGGCGGTCAGGCGCTGGACGGCGGGGGCGGGAACCCGGCCAGCGTAGGAGGGCACGGCAATGACGGCCACATCTTCTGCGGTTAGGGAGTAATCGGAGAAGTGGGCATTGGGGTCGGTGAGGTCCACTGAAATGGACTGGGCCTCCCAGTTCTCCACCAGCAGGTCAGCGGCCTTTTGGGTGCCGCCCGTGGGGCTGAAGGTGATTTTGTAAAGTTTCATGGTTCCATCTCCTTTTCCTTCATGCTACCACGTCAGTGGAAAAAATACAAGGCAGAGGTATGTTTGGTGGTGCAGACACAGAAGAAATTCCGCGATTTGGGACCGAAAAGCCACAGAACCGGTTCTTTGGAAGAGAGAAACGGTGGGCGAGGGATTTACTTGCTTTTTACAGCGAAATGGTCGATTTTTTACGTCGCTACCCTAAAGTATCAGCTGAGATACAGCGAGATCTCACAGCAAGAAAAGAGTAGAAAGGACTCGATTATCATGCATCATGTTTGGAAACGAGGAGCGGTAGCCTGCATGGCCGCAGTTCTGCTGATGGGCTCTGTGCCCGCTCTGGCCTGGCAGGCCCCTGAGGATGACGCCTGGCAGTCTGCCAGCCGGGAGGGCGTGGTCGCCCACTTCTTTGTGGGAAGCGATGTGCACATCGGCCGCAATAGCGATGCCGATGCAAAGCTCACCAACGCCCTCTACGTATTTGAAGAGATCGCCCCCCAGGCCGACGGCGTACTGCTGGTGGGAGATGTCACCAACAACGGCGCTGCCAGCGAATACGATCGCTTGATGGAGCTCATCCGTGCCAATCCTCTCTCGGAAAAAGTGGTGCTGGCCATGGGCAACCACGAGTACAACAATGCTTCGGGTGCTGTGGAGCGCTTTGAGAGCAAGACGGGCCAGGAGACCAACGAGGTTCGCTATTACCGGGATGACAGCGGGGCGCTCACTGCCACAGTGGTGAAGCTGGGCGCTTCCAACTACGGTGGAAACTACACGGGCAGTTACGATATGCTCAAGACGGCTCTGGAGACTGCCACGGCGGAGAATGCAGAAGCTCCCGTGATCGTGCTGGGGCACCACGGCATCCGCAACACCGCCTATGTCACCCATGAATGGTATGGCAACTACGGGGAGGGCACCGACCGTGATATGGTGGCCCTGATGAAGGAGTATCCCCAGGTCATTCATATCTCTGGCCACTCCCACTCCACCCTGGAGGATGCCCGGTCCATATATCAGGATGATGGCTACACTGCCATCCAGGACAGCACCATAGGCGCCTATTTTGAAAATGAGAGCGGAAAGGTGGACCCCAATACCGGAAGCGGTGAAACCTGCCCCACGGATGCCGAGGAGTCCTCTCGGGCCCTGCGCATTGACGTGATGGAGGACGGCACGGTGGATATCTACCGCTTGGACCTCACCGACGGGGACTATATGTACGCCGAGGAGCCCTGGACCTTTGATGCCAACGATGCCAGTGACCGACCCTATACCAGCGCTCGGGCCGAGCAGAGTGATGTGCCCAGCTTTGCCGCAGATGCCGCCGTCACGGTGAGCGCTGTGACCAAGAACTCCGCAGTGGTTCATTTCCCTGCCGCTCAGGCCGCCAGCGATGAGAACGTGGATATGATCCAGGCCTATCGCATCACCCTCACCCCGGACAACGGCGGCGCCAGAACGGTACAGGTGTTCAGCGACTACTACAAGGATGCCAGCCGTCAGCGGGAAGATTGGACAGTGAAGGTCACGGGACTGGAGCAGGGCGTCACCTATACCCCCTCTGTGGAAGCCCTCACCTCCTATGAGAAGGCCAGCACTGCCATCACAGGCGAGGCCTTTAACACCTCCAATCCTGCCTATGTCACCCCCCAGGCGGACGTGTTGAATGTGGACTTTGACCTGGATCAGACCGGCACCGATGCCAACGGCCACGAGATCAAAGTCTTTGGCCAGCCTACCGTGAAGTATGATGAAGAGCTGGGCCGCAACGTGATGGCCTTTGACGGCCAGGATGACGGCCTGCGCTATGCCATGAGCCAGAGCGACTATACCGAACTGGTGGACGGCATCACGGTGGAGCTCTATTACAAGCCCCTGGACAACAAAAACAACGACCCCATGGGAAATACCCAGCTGTCGGGTTTCTGCTTTGAGCAGAAGAGCGGCACCAATACGGTGGAGTTCTGGACCCGTGTGGGTGGGACCTATGTCAAGCCCGCAGCCCAGGTCACCCAGGGCGCCTGGAACCACCTGGTGGGCACCTTTGACGGCAGCTCTGTGAAACTCTACCTCAACGGTGAGCTTCAGGACACCGAGTCTGCTTCGGGCAGCATTACTGTGCCCCCTCTCTACATGTTCCTGGGTGGGGATACCACCAGCAACGGCAATCTGGAATACGCATCCAACTGTGAGATCGCCCTGGCTCGCGTGTACACCGGTGCCATGAATGCTGAGGACGTGCAGAAGGCCTATGAGGAGGCCACTCAGCCCGATGATGTCCAGCCCGGCGAGGTAAACACCTATCTGCTGGAGAAGACCGTGGAGTATGCCCAGAGCCTGGTGGACTCGGGTGCCACCAACGGCGTCACGGACGCCGCCAAGGCCGCCTTTGACAAAGCCCTGAGCGATGCCAAGGCTGTCTTGGAGAAAGAAAACCCCAGCCAGGCTGAGGTGGATGCCGCTTGGGACGCCCTGCTGGAGGGCATTTGGGTCCTGGGCCTGGTCAAGGGTGACGTGACCATGCTGGAGCAGCTGGTGGCAAAGGCCGAGGCCATGGTGGCCGAGCAGGACAAGTATGTGCAGACCGATTGGCAGCAGCTGGTGGACGCTTTGGCCCAGGCTCAGGAGCTGCTGGAAGACAGCGGCAATGCCTTGGCCGGAGATGTGGAAGAGACCAGCAATGCACTGCTCAACGCCATTCTGGCCCAGCGTTACAAGGCCAACAAGGAGAACCTGGAGGATATTCTGAACCAGGCTCAGGCTGTGGACCTCTCCGGCTACACCGCTGAGAGCGTGGCTGTGTTCCAGGCTGCATTGGCTGAGGCTCAGCTGATGGTGGACGAGATCCTCAGCGTGGAGGATCAGGACGCGGTGGACGCCGCTGTGGAAGCGCTCGCCTCCGCCATGAACGGACTCACCGCTGAGACTACCACCAAGCCCACTCAGACCCCTGAGACCAGCCAGACCCCCGAGGCCACTCAGAAGCCTGTGGTGTCTGAGAAACCCGAGACCAACGTACCCCAGACAGGAGATGCCAGCCAGCTGGCTGCCATGGTGGGCGTGCTGACGAGCAGTGCCACCGCTTTGGGCGGCGTGGCCATTGCCCGCAAGCGCCGCAACGGCTAAGCGGATACGTAGACCATCACACAGAGTAGAAACAAAGCAGGTCGCAGTCATTGATATGCTCCCTTTATGAGAGACAGTGAAAAAACAAACTGTCATCATAAAGGGA
>CABPXX010000208.1 GCA_902461475.1 uncultured Eubacteriales bacterium
CCCTGCGCCATGCCCAGCGGCAGCTTCGGGACACCGCCGCCCTGCTGGAGCGCAAGGCCACCATCCCCCAAGTGAAGGACAAGCTGCCCCTTTTGAAAGAGGTGCAGACAGACGCCTTTTGGGAGGCGGGAGACCTGCTCCTGCTGGAGCGGGTGCGGCAGGAGCTGCGTGGCCTGATGCAGTTATTGGACCAGAGCCAGGGCAAAGGGCCTGTGGTCACCCGCCTCACCGATCCTGTGACCCAGTGTCAGGAGGGGGTGGAGCTGGAGGCGGCCTACGATTTCCAGGACTACCGGGCCAAGGTCAACCGCTACATCAACGAGCACGGGGACACCATAGCCATTTACAAGCTGACCCACAACATCCCCATGTCTTCCGGTGACTATCAGGAGCTGGAGCACGTGCTCACCTGCGAGCTGGGCAGCCGGGAGGACTACCAGCGGGAATTTGGGGACACCCCCTTTGGACTGCTGGTGCGGAAGATTGCCAAGCTGGACCACCAGGCAGCCATGGACGCCTTTTCCACCTTCATCAATGACCAGTCCTTGAATCAGAAGCAGATTGCCTTTGTCCACAAGGTCATCCGCCATGTGGAGCTCAACGGCTACATGGAGCACGTCTCAGAGCTGACCCGACCGCCCTTTGACAAGCCCATCAGCTTCTTAAAGCTGTTTGACGCCAAAACCCGGATGGCTCTGGTAAAGGCCATTGACGAGGTGAAGGAGAACGCCGTGGACATCATTGCGTGAACAGACAAGCAAACGCCGCCCGATGATTGCAATTCGGGCGGCGTTGCTCATAGAAAAATAGCAGTTGACTTTCTCGATATTCGAGTTATAATGAAGTTGAAAGAACTCGATATTCGAGAAACAGGAGGTGGGACGATGGCCAGAGAGAAATTCAAGACGCTCACCGAGCAGATGTTTTATCTCCTGCTCTGTCTGCACCAGGAGCGCCGAGGCATGGAGATTTTGGAGCGGGTGCAGGAGATGACAGGGGGGCGGGTGCGCATCGGTTCTGGCACCCTCTACGACCTCCTGGAGCTGTTTGTGGAAGAGGGGATGATTCGTCAGACCCGAGTGGAAGGGAGGCGGCGGAGCTATCTCATCACCGACAAGGGGAAGGAGATGCTGGAGCGGGAGTGCCAACGCCTCCGCAGCCAATTGGACGACTATGACCGTGTGCGCAGAGAGGAGGAAGAACCATGAGGCTAACCAAGCGGAGAATGGAGCTGTTGTCCTTTTACGACCATACCGGCATTGAGCGGCACCTCACCCGGATGGCCCGGAAGGGCTGGAAGGTGGAGAAGATGAACAACTACTTCTGGACCTACCGGAGAATTGAGCCCCAGGAGCTGCAAGTGGCGGTGACCTATTTTCCAAAGGCTTCGGACTTTGACCCGTTCCCCTCCGGGGAGCAGCAGACCCTCATTGACTACTGTGAGGAGACGGGGTGGGAGCTGGCCTGTACCTGGTTCCAGATGCAGGTGTTTTACAGCGACCGGGAAAACCCCACTCCCATCCACACGGAACCGGAGTTGGAGGTGCGGATCATTCACCAGGCCTGCAAGGCCAACTATCTCCGCGTGCTCTGGTTTTTGTTGGTGCTGGGGCTGATCGGCAGCGTGTTATATGCCTCTTCGCTAATCAGCGATACCCTGCGTATGCTAGCCAGTCCTGAAGGGCTTCTCATTGGGATGTGCGGCTTGATCCTGTTCCTGATCGGCGGGGTGGAGCTGGTCGCATACTACACTTGGCGGCACCGGGCCAAGCGGGCGGCCCAACAGGGGCTGTTTTTGGACACACCCTCCACGAAAAAGTTCCAGATCGCCATGATGGTGCTGTTGGTGGCAGCCCTGGCTTGGTGGGTCGCGAATTTGGTCTTGGCTGGAAATCCATTCATGGCCTGGGTCGTCCTATTTGCAACGGTGGGATACGTGTTGCTGATTGCTATGACCCTGGGGGCGAAACGTCTTCTCAAAGAGGTGGGGGTTTCCACCGGGGTCAATCGTGGGTTGACGCTGCTGGCCTGCGCGGTGTTTGCCTTTGTGATTATGGGCGGTGCGGTGAAGTTTGGCGTGTACCTGGCTACAGGGGCGGAGGACCCCGAAGAGCTTCCCTTTTATGTGGAAACGCCCCTGTATATGACCGATTTGGTGGGAGAGCAAGAGGTGTTTTTCTCCAATGCCACCAGCTCGGACCAGTCTCTGCTGCTCCAGCGTCTAAAGGTGGAGCAGTTTCCCTGGGGGCGGGAAGACGAGACCCCGCAGATGACCTATGAGCGGTACACGTTGTCTGTGCCTGCCCTGTACTCCTTCTGTGTGGGGCAGATGAAGCGGCAGATGCTTATAAAAGCCTATTGGGATGGGGAGATGGTACCCATGGATGCCACTCCCTGGGGGGCAGAGGAGGCCTACCGCCTGGTGGCTAAGGACGGCACCCAGCGCAATACTTTCCTGCTGTGCCGGGGGAATATCCTAGTGTCGGTGGACATGAGCTGGGAGCCCACAGCGGAGCAGATGGCTTTGGTGGGAGAGAGACTCCTAAATAGCTAGACATGTTTGACGGGAGGCCCGTGGGGGCCTCCCGTTTTTTAGATCATATCGCTGCTCAAGTCGTATCCATGGTGGAGGGGACCAGAGCCATGGCCCAGGTCCAACATGGCGGACAGAGCCCCAGAGATATAGGCCTTAGCCCGCTGGATAGACTCCTCCAAGGAGAAGCCCTTGGCTAGGTTGGAGGCAATGGCGCTGGACAGGGTGCAGCCGGTGCCGTGGGTGTTGGGGTTGTGGATTCTGGCTCCGTGGAACCAGGTGCATGTGCCGTCCACACACAGCAGGTCGCTGGCGTCGTGGACGTGGTGCCCACCCTTGCACAACACGGCGCAGCCACAGGTGTCTGCCATCGCCCGGGCGGCTCGCTCCATGTCCACCTGGGTGGTGATGGTCCGTCCGGTGAGGGCCTCGCTCTCCGGAATGTTGGGGGTGATGACGGTGGCCAGAGGGAAGAGAAGCTCTTTCATGGCCCCCACAGCGCTGTCCCGGGACAGGGTGCTGCCACTGGTGGCCACCATCACCGGGTCCACCACCACCCGCTGGGCGTGATAGTGCTCCAAACGCTCTGCGATGACTTCCACCAGAGTAGAGGAGGGGACCATGCCGATTTTCACTGCATCCGGGGGAATGTCCTGGAAGACAGAGTCGATTTGCTGGCGCAAAAATGCTGGAGAGACCTCCAAAATGGCGGACACTCCGGTGGTGTTTTGCGCGGTCAGGGCGGTGATGGCGGTCATGGCATACACGCCGTTGGCCATCATGGTTTTGATATCCGCCTGGATACCGGCCCCTCCGCTGGAGTCGCTGGCCGCTATAGAAAGTGCGGTTTTCATGTTACGCCTCCTCAAAACTGGGAATGGTCTCGTCAGACAGGCTTTGCAGCTCTTCCCAGTGAGAGCTGGCATCCTGGTCGTACACGCCTACGATATAGAACCCAGCGTTCTTGGCGGTGGCGGCGGCATAGACGGCGTCCTCA
>CABPXX010000209.1 GCA_902461475.1 uncultured Eubacteriales bacterium
CGCCGGACGGAGCCAGAGCGGCGGCCCAGGGCAACAGGGAGGCGGTGTCTCCGGTCTGGGGCACGTTACTCTCCGGCTGCTGGGTGGCCTCAGGCTTCTTGGAAGCCTCGGGCGTTTCGGTGGCCTGGGGCTTGTCCGTGCTCTCGGGCTTGTCGGTAGCCTCGGGTTTATCTGTGGGCTGAGCTTCGCCCTCGGCGGTGAGGCCGTCCATGGCGGCGCTCAGAGCGGCCACGGCGGCATCCACGGTCTTCTGGTCGTCCTCAGTGAGGGCCTTGTCAGCCAGCACGGCCTGAGCTTCGGCCAGAGCCGAGCGGAACACGGCCACGCTCTCGGCGGTGTAGCCCTCCAGGTTGAGGTTCTCGGCCTTGTTCAGGAGGTCTTCCAGGATGGACTTGTCCGCCTTGAAGCGCTGGGCCAGGATGGCGTCCAGCAGGGCCTGGGCCACAGGCTGGATGTCCTCTTCCATGGCGTCACCGTCAGCGGCCACGTCCTTGGCCTTGGACAGAGCGTCCACCAGCTGCTGCCAGTGGGTCTCCACGTACTTGTTCTGGTTGGCGGTCATGGCCTCGGCCTTGGCGATGAGCAGGTTCAGCTCGCTCTTATCGCCCTGCACCAGGCCCAGACCCCAGATGCCCTCCAGCAGGGCGTCCCAGGCCTCGTCCACCTCAGCCTGAGTGGCGTTGGTGTTGTCCAGAACCGCCTTGGCGCTCTCCAGAGCGGCCTCAAAGGCCTTCTTGGCGGTGTCGGTGACCCCGTCGGTGGACAGGGTGATGGCGTAGTCATGGGTCTTTTGCAGCAGGGTCTTGTCCGCCGTGGAGGGAGCCTGGAGTTTCAGACCTTCTCTGGCGGTGTTGAGGGCATCCGCCACGTCGTTTAGTTCCGAGGTACAGGTCTGGGTGTCCTCCTTGGCCATCAGTGTCTGGGCGACCTGATAGGCGGCCTCGAAGGTGGCCCAGCTGTCCGGGGTGTACTGGTCCTTCTCGTCCAAGAGGGGAGTGCTGAGGTCCAGAGCCTCTTGCAGTCGGCTCCGGTCCACCTCTTCCTGGAACTTTTGGAAGATGGTCACTTCGCCCACTTCCACCCAGTTCTTATCTCCGGGCTTTTTGCTGATGTTCAGGGTGTAGGTGCCCTCTTCCTCCAGACGCTGGTCCATGAGAACGGCGCCTTCCAGCCGCTTCTCGGCATAGGCGTTGATGTCGTCTTCATACACCACCGTGCCGTCCTCGGCGGCAATCTCCACATGGAGGGTGCCCTGGTCGGGTCCGTTCATGGTAAGCACCTTCACGCCGTAGCCCTGGAAGGTGTACTCCAGCGTTCCGGCGGTCTCCGATTTGGTGGCCAGGTAGGGCTTGGAGTGGTTTTCAGTGGCCACCAGCCATCCGCTGGGCAGCTCGCCCCATCCGGTGTGGTCCACGGTGAGCTCCTTGTCCTCCGCCGTCACCAGGCTGGCCAACACGGTTTGAAGGGCCTCGATGGCGGCCTCCACAGTGGGCTGGGTGGCCTGTGCATCTTGGAACACGTCTTTGGCGTGGGCCAGCTCACGGTTAAGGCGATAGATGCTGTCTCGGGTGTAGCGATCGGTCTGGGCGGCTTCCGCCTCAGCCTGGGCGATGACGGCCTCCAGCTCGGTCTTGTCCGTCTCACCGAAGCCCAGACGGGTATAGCGGCTGCGCAGGAATTCCTCTCGGCTGTCCAGTTCCGCTTGGGTCAGACCTTGGGCGGACTTGGCGTCGGCAATGCTCTCCTCAAAGGCGGCTTTCAAAAGTGCGTCGGCATTCACATAGTCTTCGCTGGTCCGGTCCACGGCCTCGGCCAGCTCCACCATGGCGTTGAGTGCAGTGGGGTCGCCGGGCTGGTCCGCCACCTGGCCCAGCATCAGGGGCTGAATTTCCCAGATGGAGGGCTCCTGATACCCATTTTTCAGGATGATGTTGAGAGAGGTGGTGGTGACCGGCTCAAAGCCCACCATGGCATAGCCGTGGTTTCCGCCCACATCGTCGCTGCCGTCCACCAGTTCAGTGCCCTGGCATACGGTCTGGTAGGTGCCATCCACCAGGGCCTGAATCTCATAATCACCGATTTTGTTGTGGTTGGACACAAATACGTCGAAGTTCAGGTGGTCCACCGTCACCGGGGTATCAAAATCCAAGGTCAGTTCAATGGCCTGGCTGTTGATCTCCCGAGACGCCCATCTGCTCTGGGCGTTTCCGTCGATCATCTTCTGGGGGTCGTAGCCGTCCCAATGGGTCACCGTGTCAGACACCGACACACTGGAGACGGGGATGCCACCGGAATACTGCTTGGTGTACACGGGACTGACCCGCTGGGCACCCAGGAACAGGGCGGCCCGCACTGTGGTATTCTGGCTGGCATCCAGGGTGATGGGCCCGTGGTACAGGGGGGACTCATCGGTGGGCTGGCTGCCGTCCACGGTATAGCGGATGCGATAGGCGGCGGCATTTTCCTGGGTGGTCAGTGTCAGAGTGTTGTCACCCTGGGTGATCATGCCGGACTCTTTGCTGAAGGTGATGGTGCGGTTGTCCATCTGGGTCTGGAGGATGCCAGCGTATTTCTGGAAGTCCTCATACAGACTGACGTATTCCTCCAGGGTCTGATCATTTTGTACCAGGTGGTTGCCAAACTGCCGCAGCTGGACATACATGGCGTCGATGTCGGACTTGGACAGCCCCTCTTTGGTGGTCATGTAGTAGATGTTATCTCGGCTGCCGACATACTCCCGGTACACCCGGTCCATATACTGGGCTTTTTTCAGGATAGAGGACAGATCCCTGGAGTGGTTCTGGATGGCGTCCCGTAGCTCCTGGCCCACAGCGGTGAGGTCAGGGTGGAGTTCTGTCAGGAAGTTCTCTGCCATCTCTACCAATTTATCAGCGTTGGCACCCGACATGTCGATGACATAGGTCTTGCCCTGTTCTGCCTCAAAGGAGATGCGCCCGGTGTCCTGGTCTACGGTAAAGGGGACCTCTTTGCCGTCCACCGTGACGGTTGCCTTGGCAATGTCCGTATAGTCTCCGGTAAAGGTGGTGCTGGCCTGGGGGCCGTCATAGCACACGGTGAAGGTGGTTGCCAATCCATTTTCCCAGGTTTCGCCGATGGTGAAGTTGCCCCGGGACTTGATGCCCTGCACCGAGCCGTTCTGCCATGCCTGGGGCAGAGCGGGCAGGAACTGGGTGTAGCCCAGCTGGGATTGGAGGAGCATTTCCGTGATACCGGCGGTGAGGCCATAGTTTCCGTCAATCTGGAAGGGGGGATGGGAGTCCAGCAGGTTGTCCAGAATTCCGGTGGTATTGCCCGCGCACATGGAGCGCACCATCTTATAGGTGTCGTCACCCAGGCCAGTTCTGGCGTACATGTTGATCTTCATGGCCTTGGACCAGCCGGTGCCGTTGAGGCTGCGCTGCTCCAAAGACACGATGGCGGCGTCCATCCACTCCTCGGTGTCCTGGTTGATGAGGGTGCCGGGATAGAGGCCGATGAGCTGGGAGGTGTGGCGGTGGACA